>JAGWAC010000010.1 GCA_018302125.1 Candidatus Woesearchaeota archaeon
GGGTTCAAATCCTTCCTAGCCGAGCAATTAGTTACAATAAAATTTTTAAACTGATAAAAGATTGATTTTCTGATGGATCACTTAACAGAAGAGCAGAAACGTAGAATAATAGAAAAACATCACATAAAGGCAGAGCTGGATCTTGAAAGAACAATTTTAGCCAAACAAAGAACATTACTTGCAGAAATAAATGTTTTTTTAGCTGTTGTAGGTCTAGGCTTATTATTGCTAAAATTCTTTGATTATTTATTATTAAAAATAATGGGCCTAGCAATGGCTGCATCTTCAGTCTATATGATAACCAAATTAGTTCATAAATATAATGTATTCAAAAGAAAGGTAAGGAAAATAGATAAAAGAAATCACTATTTTCATTAAATTTAAGATTTTTATTCATTTTAAAATAGGACTGAAATGCGCCGGCCGGGATTCGAATTTCCGAACGCTCAGTCCATGCGTTTCCCGGACATACGGCTCACTTCTTTGATCAAACCTTTTCTAAAAGTTTGTTGGAAGGCCGCAGTTTGCTAAGTTTCAACTTTTAATTAAACTTTTCTCAAAAGTTTACTTCATAGCCATTAGACCACCAGCGCATATTAAGAAAAATAGTTAAGATTTACCTTATAAAATTATCGTATTAACAAGATAAATTCTTTTTTTCCCAGAATTAACATTAATATATTTGATAAATCCATCCACATTTTTGTCAATATAAACAATAGTAACGCTGTTTTCAATTGGTAAAATTCTTAGAATCTCCTCATTTTCAGAAACAAAAGAAAAATACCAGCCATATTCTTCTCTCTATAAATTATTGAAAAAGAAATTAATCCAGAATCCTGAAATTTCAGAACATCCATCATTCAATAAAGTATAATCTTTATGTTTTAGCATCAATGAATTTGCTCTATAATTATTTCTTTTTCTTCAATAAATTAAAAATAGAATTTAATTTGCTTTCGGAGGTTGAACTTTCTTGAATACATAATCAATTTGTTCTTTAGTCCATTTCTTTTGCAATAAGATCTTGTAAATCGTAGATCTAGGAACTCCTTTTGCTATAGATTTTGAAATAAAATTTTTCAAATTAGCTTCATCAGTATTTGAAAGGAAGGGGTATTTCTTAATAACAATTTCTTTTAAGCTCTTTTTTCCCATAAAGAAATTAAAATACAATAATCCTAAAATTAATATTATAATTAAAACAATAACTAACTGCCAATTTATATTAAATTGTGTAGTGCAATCTTCGGGGCAAGATATTTTGTCTTCTAAAATTTCTGTACAAATTCCATCCCCACAAGAGTTTTCTCCAAATTCTTCTGTTATCAAAGGAGATTCAGAAGAAACGACAATTGTTTTTATTTCGCTTATTTCCCCCAAAGCATTTCCTTCAATTAAATATCCAATCTCTCCATTCCCATTTACTCTCCATTTTATAATTGGGTCGTCTTTTACAACGCTTGCTCCTGAACTAAGTTTAATAGCCCCGGCACTTGCAGCTACACTTTTTGGAATATCCTCAAAAACAAAATATTCTCCAAGATTGCTGCTTAAAGTTCTTTTAATTAAAGTCTTCTCAGAAGTTGTCCCGTCAAAATTCTTAACAAGAACAACTTTTATTTTGTTGTCAATATCCACTTCTTCCTGCAAAGCTAAAATTGATTCTTGGCTTTCTCTTCCCAAAATTTCTGGCTTAATATTTTCAGGATAAACTCTAGGGTAGCTTATATCTTCAATTATGTCAATCTCTTTTGGAAAAGTACCAGTATATGTTTTTGCTTGTTCTATAATTTTTTCTGCTTCAGTGCTTCTTTCACCTATTCCCAAACCTAGATTGTTGTTCACAGCATCTAAATTTATTTTAAAATCTCTCATTCTGTTAATTGGTTTTTCTAAATCAATTCCAGAAATTCTGAAAAAATCGCTTAGCTCATTCTTATTTTTCAAGCTCTCTAGTTTTAATCTTAAACTATCAATCTCGCTCTGGGCAGAAGAAATAATGTTTTTATTAATTTGAATATTTTCCTGGTCATTTAAATTTCCCAAGTTTATTTGAACATTTCTTGTGCTTACATTTGCAGTAATATTTGGAACAGTCAAATTGTCAAAAACTTCTAAAGGAATATTTAAAGTATAGTTATTAAAATCTTCCCCCAAAACACCCAAAAGTTTTGCATTTACAAATTCAACATCATAAATTTTTCTTGTTATAAAAGAAGCTCCGCCACTTTTTGAATATTCTATATTTAAATTGCTCAATCTTGCTTTGCCTTTTCTATTTTCACTCCCAATTTTTAATATTATGTTGCAGTCATCATTTTCATCTTCTTCGCAGTCAGCTAAATAATCATTTAAATCATCTTCAAAACCAGCTTTTCCAAACTCACTGAATTTTCCTATTCTGTTAAATTCACCCTGAAAATTTGGTTTGTAAACCTTAAAAAAGAAATCCCCCTCTTGAAGATAATTGCATTGTTCCTCGCCGTCCAAAATAGCAGAATCGCATTCAAAACTTCCCTCCCCATCTCTATCTAAATTTAAGAAATAACTGCCTTCATTTTTCGAATTATAAAAGCATAATAAATGCTCTCCACTTAAAAAAGAATCAGTTTCAATTACACAACTTGATTCAGTTGCTCTGCCAGCATTTTTTAATAAGCAATCGCCTTTTTTTCCATAAGCGCTGTTCACTTCTTGGTCAAATTCAAATATTTGCATGCTTATGTTTCCCCCAGTATTTCCAACAGTGTATTTTGCAGAAACATTAAATTTATTTGAATAAGGTAAGTCAATTATGTTGCAATATAAGAAGATATTATCTCTTACAATAATATCCTCGCTTGCTCCATTTTCATTTAATCCCTTTGCATTAACAATTTCATTGCTCCAGCCAGTAAATATTCCTTTGTAATACCATTCATACTTGTCATCATTGTTAAAATCTATAAAAGGAGAACTAGGATATCCATTGTTGCTTACTCCCTCAACATCAAAATCTATTTTAGAAACCTCGCTTCCTTTTGGAAGTTTAATTCCAAGCAAGCTTGTAGCACTTAAGTCAAAAGTTTTTTGGCTTGCAGAATTGCCTAATTCAATAGAGCTTTCTTGAATGTCTAAATCAGGATCTAGCCCAATTAAAATACTTAAGGCGTCTCTCTCCTCTTTTCTGTCTCCAATGCTTATTTTTATTTTCTGCTCTAATCCTAAATCCAAAGAATCGTCTAATTTTAAAGTACACATTCCTTTGAGTTCAGAAAAAGGTCCATAAACATTCTTTTCAAGTTCTAAATTTAGGCTATTTGCTCCAAAAGCTATACTTAAGCTTAATAAAATTACAAAAAATAAACTACATATTAACTTCATAATATCCTCTTTTTTAAAATAAATCAATAAGTTTAAATATATAAAACTAACTTTCGCAACAAAATGGTCCTAGAAAACAAATTGGGAGCTCGTAATAGAATTATAGTAAAAAAAGATAACAGAGAATTGAAATTAGAAGAAATTGAAAGAATGTCTGCTGAAGATTTAAAATATTGTGATATAAAAATTTTGGGCAAACAATTAATAATAAGAGAAAATGGCCCAAATGTAATTTATAATATTGGTGAAGCAAAGTTCAGTTATAAACCAGGGAAAAAACAATCAGCACAGCAAGTTATTGATGCTGCTTATTCATTAGCTAAAATACTCTACAGGAATATAAATGGAACAATTTTATAACAAAAACTACAAGAAATTAATGTTTATACCTATAATAATATTCAGTTTAAGTATTCTGGTGATTCTTAATAATTATAATCAAACAGGAGATATAGTCAATAAAGATGTTTCATTAAAAGGTGGGTTGAGTATTGAGATATACACAGAAAAAGAAATAATAAGTCTTGATTCAGTAAAAAAATCTCTGGAAAATGAATTTCCAAAAGGAAATTTCTTGGTAAGAAAAACAGCTGAATTATCAGAAACATCTCAAAATGGTTTAGTAATAGAAAGTTCTGACATAAAAGAACAGGAAATTAAGCCTTTTTTAGAAAGAAATCTTGATTTGGAATTAAAAGATGATGAAAATTATTTTGTGCGTGAAACTTCTTCCTCATTAGGGCAAAGTTTCTATAGGCAAATGCTCATAACTATAATAATAGCATTCTTGTTTATGGCAGTTACTGTTTTCATAATTTATAGAAAATTCATTCCTTCTATAGCCATAATAATGGCACCTATATTAAATATGGTAAATACAATCGCAGTAATAAATCTTCTTGGTTTTGTTGTTTCAGAAGCTACAATTGCTGCTTTATTATTGATGATAGGTTATAGTGTAGATACTGATATATTGTTGACAACAAAAGTTTTGAAAAAACATGAAGGCACAGTATTCCATAGAATGAAAGAATCTTTTAAAACAGGAATTACCATGACTTTCGCAACAATAACTGCATTAATTTTGGCAACTTTAGTCTCCAAGTCTTTAGTTTTAAAAGAAATGTTCATTGTATTGATTATTGGTCTTTTGTTTGATGTAATTTCAACATATTTAATGAATACAGCCTTGTTAAAAATTTATTTAAAAAATGAAAATTAAAAAATTATTGTTAAATTGGCAGATAATCTTGTTATTGTTAGTCATATTTTCAATGATTTTGGCCATAAATCCAAAATTGTCAACAGAAGGTCTTCAAGTCAGGTCAGTCTCTGGAGATGCTTTTGATGCTGGTTTGAGAGAAAACGACATAATTACTCATTTTAATAACAAAGAATTGAATGATCCATCAGAGTTTAGCAAAATAATATTGGAATTCCAGCCAGCTAAAGAACAAACTATAATAGTAGAAACATCAGGGAAAGAAATCTCTTATAAAATTACACATTCTTTGGGATTTAAAACAAATAATTTAACAATAATATCAATAGAAAAAGATATTCCTCTTGAACTAAACTCAACAATAATTTCAATAAACAATAAAGAAATTAAAAATGACAATGACTTAATAAAAATAGAAGGTGAATTAATTAAAAAAATAAGATATTCTATCAATACATATAAAGGGGAAATTGTTTACTTGTCATCCAAAGTCCCAGAAATAACAGTTAAGGAAATTGAAAAATCAAATATCAAAAAAGGTCTTGATCTTGTTGGAGGTACAAGAGTTCTGTTAAAACCAGAAGAAAGCCTTGAAGATCAAGATGTTGAGAGCCTTACAAAAATATTAAGCAATAGATTGGATGTTTACGGCCTTTCAGATATTAGAATAAGGCCAGCAAAAGATCTTAATGGTGAAATCTTCATTTTAGCTGAAATTGCTGGTGCAACAAAAGAAGAAGTTACTTCATTAATAGCTCAGCAAGGTAAATTTGAAGCAAGAGTTAATAATCAGACAGTATTTGAAGGTGGAAAAAAAGACATTACATATGTATGCAGAGATGATGGAAGTTGTTCTGGTATTGTTCCTCCTTGTTCGCAGTCTGCCCAGGGCGCTTCATGTAGATTTGAATTTGCAATAAGGCTAAGTCCAGAAGCAGCTAAGAGACATGCCCAAATAACAAAAGACATTCCAGTGTCTTTAGATGGTTACTTGGAGCATAATTTGGATCTTTATTTAGATGATAAATTAGTAGATAGTTTAAGAATTTCCTCTTCATTAAAGGGGCAGGAAGCAACATCAATTGCAATATCCGGTCCTGGATTTGGTATAGATCAAGAATCAGCTTATCAGGATGCATTAAAAAATATGGATAAATTGCAAACAGTTTTAATTACAGGATCATTGCCTCAAAAATTAGAAATAACAAAAATCGATTCAATTTCTCCATTATTGGGCGAAGAATTCACAAAAAATATTCTTTTAACAGCATTGTTTGCATTTCTTGGTGTATTATTAGTTATGTACATCAGATACCGAAATTTAAAGATAGTTATTCCAGTTCTAGTAACAATGATTTCTGAAATAATAATTATCCTAGGTTTTGCTTCCTTAATCCAATGGAATCTTGATTTAGTTTCTATTGCAGGTATAATAGTTGCAGTAGGAACTGGTGTGGATGCTCAAATTGTAATTGTGGATGAAACATTAAGAAAAGAAGATAAGAACCTTAACTGGAAAACAAAATTAAAAGGCGCTTTTTTCATAATTTTCTCTGCATTTGCAACTACAACAGTTGCCATGATACCTCTATGGTATGCTGGTGCTGGCTTGGTAAGAGGTCTTGCATTCACAACAATTGTTGGCATCACAGCAGGAGTCTTCATAACCAGGCCAGCTTTTGGGAAAATTATTGAGATCTTGTTGAAAGAAGAATAAATTGTTTCTAAAAAAGATTTTCCTGAAAATTTTTCTCAATCTGTTTTTTGATTAATTTTTTTCAGAAAAATAAAAAGGTTTTTATATGATGAGTGCATCTATATTTTAAAAAGAGGTGATGTAATGCCTACATCTTGTTTAATTGAACCAGGTTTATTATTATACATTCTTCTGGGTGCTGTAGCAGGTATAATTTATAGCTTGAGAAGAATTTTCAGATTAGAAAAACTTATATTATCTATTGATAACAAAATTGAGAGACAGCTTGAAAAAAAAGGAGGAATAAAAATAGCTGCAAAAAAGAAGAAAGCTGTTAAGAAGAGGCGATAAAATCTTTTAAAATTCTGGATTTTTTTATTTTTTAAGAAATTCTATTTTCAAAAAATTAAAAAAGGAGGCTCAAAAATATGGCACAAAAGAAAAAAGCTGCAAAAAAGAGACGATAATTAATCAAATAAACTTTATTTTTTTCTTTTTATTTTTTAAAAACAATTTCTTTATAAAAACTAAAAATAATTTTTGATTAAACTTTTCAGAAAATAGTTTATTTCAGTTAAGTTTTTAAAAAAATAGGTTTTAATCATATTCCTAAACTTACAAAATTGAAGAAGATTTTAAAAGCCGATGTCGCTTAATCTGGTAGAGCGGCGGTCTCGAATTATTTAAGAGTTAACCGCTTTCCGGAAGGATTTTGAGGTTCAAATCCTCACATCGGCGTAATCTTAATTTAAACATCAAATCCAGGCATCAGAGTTATATATTCTTCACAACAAATATTATTTTAAAACAAGTTTATCTAAAAAAGCCTATGGTTAACTTTGGCATTGAAATTGCAAAAAGGGCTCTCAAGATCAAAGCCATTAAAATATCGCCGGAACATCCCTTTAAATGGGCTTCTGGATATTTTATGCCAATCTATAATGATAATAGAATGCTATTGGCAGATCATACTACTAGAAAATTAATTGCAGAAGGTTTTCGTGAAGTTATTAAAAGAAGAGAGATCAAGTTTAATATTGTTGCAGGTACATCAACAGCAGGAATTCCTCATGCTGAAACTCTTGCAGACTTATTAGAAAAACCTATGATCTATATTAGGGATAAACCAAAGGATCATGGTTTGGGAAATCAAATAGAAGGTATTGACTCTAATTCTGATTTAGATGGTTTAGAAGCTATTATTATTGAAGATTTAGTTTCAACAGGTGGAAGTTCTCTAAAAGCAGCCCAAGCAGTAAGAATTGCAAGAGGAAAAGTAAAATTTATGCTTTCAATATTTAATTATGGTTTTCCTGAAACAGAACAAGAATTTAAGGAAGAAGAAATTCAATTAGAGTCTCTTTTAACTTATGAAACTTTGATGAAAGTATTAATAGCTGAAAAACATATCTCAGAATCTCAATTAAAAATAGTGGAAGAATGGAGATCTTCTCCTTTTACATGGGGGGAAAAATATGGTTTTCCTAAAGAGGGGAAAAGACTTTTAAAAGAAAAATGGTCAGAAACAGTTCAAAAGAAAAATTCAATTTTATGTGTTGGTTTAGATCCAGCAGAATATGGTCAAAGAGCAGATTCAATTCCCCATGGAATTAGCAAATTAGAATGGGTTCTTCAATTTATTGAAAAAGTAACTCCATTTGCAGCAGCAATTAAACCAAATAGAAATTATATAAAAGATCTTTCAAGAGAAGACACTCAAAAAATAAATAAATTAATTCACGATTTAGGTATAATTTCAATTACTGATGATAAATTAGTTGATATTGGAGAAACAAACGACTCTGGTTTATATCAGGCACAAGTAGAGGGTTTTGATGCTGTAACTTATTCTCCATTTCCAGGAAATATGAGAGAAGCAGTTTCTCAAGCACATTCAAGAGGTCTTGGTTTAATTCCTTTAGTATTAATGTCAAATTCAGAATTTGAAGCAATTAAAAATTCTAGAATTCGTGGTTTAAAAGGTTTTGAGTATTTTGCAATGCAGGCAGCGGAATATAATGCTGATGCTATTGTAGTTGGCGCTCCAAGCCCAACAAATCACCTAAAAAATAAAGAAGTTGAGAGAGTAAAAGAAATAGTCGGAGACAAATTAGTTTTAATGCCTGGCATAGGAGCACAAGGCGGAGAAGCTCAATATATCATCAAAATATTTGGAAAAGATAATGTAATAGCAAATGTAGGAAGAGCAATAGCTGGAAAATACAATCCAGCTAAAGCAGCAGAAAAATATCAGGGAATGTTAAATGAATTAAGAAAGAAAGTATGATACCCAATCACAAAAATCTATATAAAAACTAGAAAATTTATTAATTTTTTAATGAGTAATTATTTAAATCAATTAATTAAAAAAATAGTTCATTCTGAGTTGTATAGCTCTTCTTTATCTAATCCTTCAGTAAAAAGAAGATTAGAAATTTTGAGGGCTGGAGTAAATTATATTATTAAGCATGAAGAATTAAAATTCAGAAATATTTCGAGCTAATACGAAAATTTTAATTCATTTTTTAATTAAACTTTTCTTAAATTTACTAGAAATCTTTAAAAACTCATTAAAGCCATAAATCTCGATTAAAATGTTCAGAGAATTAATAGTTGTTACAATCCCAGCCTATAATGAAGAGAGGACAATAGGCCGAGTTATAGAAGACATAAAGAAAGCAATGTATGAAAATAATTACAATTACAAAATTTTGGTCGTTAATGATGGCTCAAGAGATAAAACAGTAGAAATAGCAGAAAGTAAAGGAGCTGTAGTTTTCTCACATTCTAGAAATATGGGTTTGGCAGAGGCATTTAAGACAGAAATGAAAAAATGCCAGGAATTAAAGGCAGATATAATAGTGCATACAGATGCTGACGGCCAATATCCTTCCTTTTACATTCCAATTTTAATAAAGAAAATCCAGGAAGGCTATGATTTAGTTCTAGGTTCAAGATTTGGACAAGGAAAATATTCAGGTTCGTTTATGAAGAAATTAGGAAATGTTGCCTTTGCAAAAGTTTTTTCTAGCTTGTTAAAAACAAAATTAAGAGATACAACAACTGGCTTCAGGGCATTTAGAAAAGAAGTTGCAGAACTTCCTGTAATTAATAATTTTACATATACGCAAGAACAATTGATCAGGGCAGGAAAAGCAAAAATGAGAATTACAGAAGTGCCAATAACAACAAACATGACTAGAAAGAGCAGATTGTTCAAGAATTCTTTTGATTATGCATTAAAGGCTTGGGTAAACATACTAAGAATTTATAGAGACTTTGAACCATTGAAATTTTTTGGCTCTATAGGTTTAATATTTATTTTATTTGGATTAATAATTGGCTTAAGATTGTTGTATTTCTTTATAACATCGGGAAAAGTAGGCCACATTCCATCCCAAGTTTTAACTATGTTGTTAATAATAGTTGGCGTCCAGATAGTTTTGTTTGGATTTTTTGCAGATTCAATTAGGAAATAACTGAATGTCAATTAATTTTCCTATATGTGTTGTTTTCTTTTTTTAGAATCTACAATCAATTTTAATCTGTGTTCTAATTTAGCAAAAGGCGTCATTGCAACAATATAAGATAAATCTTTGTAACTAATTCCAATTTTTTCTGCTTCAACTACTAATTCAAATGGAAATTTTTCTAAATAACTCAAAGTTAATTTATGCGAATTAATACTTCTTCTGGCCTTTTCTTGAAGATCCTCAGGTAAATTATTTTCTCTCATCTTCTGATATCTCCTTTCTAAATTACCAATAGTTCTTTTAAGATCATCTGCTTTTAGTGTTAATCCATTTAATTCTTTTGCTGTTCTTAAGTCCCCTGAAAATAAGTCTGCTGAAAGTTCTTCTGCTGTTCTTTCTTCTTCAGAAATTATAGCATCTATTACATGTTTTAATTCGTGTTTCTCAACAGTTGTTTCTCCCGGTCCTTTACTCTTTAATTCAAGGTGAAAAATAGGATCTCTAGTATTTACTTTAAATGAAAGTACTTGTAAATCCCTAAAATTTCTTTTTCCATTTAATTGTTTTGTATTATATTTTAATATCTCTTCTAAAGACAATTCGCTAAATCCTCTTGCTTCTCCCACAACATCGCCTTGAAAATTATCTCCAGGCAAATAAACTCCAACTGTAAAACCAAAGGTTTTTACACCAGAATTAGCAGGCATATTAGTTCCAAAAAAAGATTTATAGAACTCCTGAGGAGATCTTGATCTTGCTTTTATAGATTGCACAATATCTCTTGCTTTTTTTAATCTTTCAGAAATATCTATTACTCTATTTTTTTGTTCTTCCCTTAATTCATATTTTGCAACTAAATCATCAGTAGCTTTAGGAATGTAAACTTTCGGATCTTTTAAAACAGCATCAAAAAGTTTAGAAACAGCTCTAGCTTGGTCTACTTCTTTTCCAAGCAAATAATATCTTTTGCTTCTCTTTATTAAATCAATTATTTTAACCATTTTTTGTCAGTTTTAAATTCATTTTTATCTTTTAAAAATTCTTTCTAATCTTTTTGTTCTCTCCTCTAAATCTTTTTTCCTAAATTCTTCAACTAAATCTTCTACAAACTTCTGTGCTGGTTTGTTCATTAATAAATTATATTCTCCTTCATTTAATTTTCTACTTTTAATTTTTTCAAATATATCATCTAATTTAGAATTGACTTGCTTATAATAAAGATTCCAATTATAATTATAATTTAATTGCTCTACATCTTTTAAATAATCAAATTCTTCTATTTGCTTGAAATTTGGATTATTTAGAGGAAAATAATTAACTTCCCAATATTTTTTAATTAAGTCATCATTATTATTGAAAGATGAATTTTGTATTCTAATTTCTCCATCAGAAAAATTCATTAATCTCAAAAAGTCAGAATATACTACTTTAATATGAGTTAATCTCTCCTGTGCTTTTTCTTTCATTTCTTCAAATTTTTGTTTTGATTTCATTTTACCAATAAAATTTATAAATTATAAGATTACAAGCACCTAAACGATTGTCAAGTAACCCGATGGCAAAGCAATCTCTATTATCGCTAATATGTGAAAGAGATAATCTCTTAACCAAAGAAAGCTCAGGTTGACTATAATTAACTTTAACTAATTTAGCTCTTTCTAAAGTTTGTATATGATAAAATGCAGTTAATCTTTCTTTTCCACAAATATATAATTTTGAGTGAAAAGCATCTTTAGCAATAAGTAAATCAGGATTTTCATTAGGGTTATTTTCTGATACAACTTCTACAGGCAACTCAAATAATAAATTAGTTAAATCCCTTTTTTCTGTTTCATCTGTTATTCTTTCTTTAAATTGTATTTTGTTTTTCATTTTCTTTAAGGAATATGATTTATATCTAAACGATTATATGGTAATCTTGCAGTTATTTTTTCTCTAATCATATAGTCACCAAAACTAATAATTGCTAAAGCCATTGCTTTAAATTTACTAACACCTTCCATTTTCTTTTCTTGATAAGGATGAAACATAACGAAAACAGAATGAATCAAGCCATTAATTTTATCCTCATCTTCTTTATGTTGACCATGAACCTTCTTTCTGATTTGAACTACAACAGTTCCTGCATCATAATTAAATTTTTGAAGAAATTCGTCTGTTGTTCCAAAAACATGTTCTGTTGGAATATAATTCCAAGGTTCTCGAATACCATCTTCTTGAGGAGAATCTCTAAATGCTTTTGTTACTTTTAAAAATAATTCATCCTGATTTCCAAATAAAAGAACTGGCCAATTATCATAAATTCTAAAATCTCTTTCTAATTTATCTTCATCATTACATTCTCTAAGCTTGTCTAAATATTCTTCTAATTTCATTTGTTTTCTTCAGCTAATTTATCCTTCACCTTTAATTTATTTCTATATGAATCAAAATCTGCCATTTTACTTAATTTTATTCGAGATTTCATCTTTTTAAATCTTCCTATGTTTTATTACTATAAAGTAACATATAAAAATAAAAAATTATAAATATTAGGATGTTTAATAACATTTAAAAATAAACTATTGTTAAAATTCTAAGAACATGAAAGCACTGTTAGTTATGCCGTCTTTAGATAACGGTTATTGGAAAAAATTAGGGAAAAAAGTAGGCCCCAAATCTGAGCCATTAAGCCTATTATATATAGCTACTTTTCTTAATTATAAGGATCATAAAGCAGAAATTCTAGATTGTGAAGCAGAAGGTATTTCCTATGAAGAATTAGAGCAGTATATAAAAAACAATAATTTTGATGTTGTTGGTGTTGCTATGCTTACATCAATGTTTTCCCAGTCATTGGAAGTTTGTAAAGTAGCAAAAAAAGTAAATAAAAATATAAAAACAGTTGTTGGTGGCTCCCATGCCTCTGTAATGCCTATGGAAACAGCACAAGAAGAATCAATTGATGTCGTAACAATAGGAGAAGCTGAAATAACATTTAAAGAATTATTAGATGCTTTTGAAAAAAATCTTCCATTAACAAATATAAAAGGTATTGTATATAAAGAAAATGGAATTATTAAAAAAAATGAACCTAAACAAAAAGTGCAAGACTTAGATTTTTTTCCAATTCCAGATAGAAAATTAATAAAAATGTATTTGTACAGGCCTTCTGTTTCTTACTATAAAAGACTTCCAGCATATACAATGATTACAACAAGAGGCTGTCCTTATAGATGTACTTTTTGCGCAACAGCAAATACAGGATACAGAATGCACTCAACTCCAAGAGTAATTGAAGAAATGAAAATATTGGTTGAAGAATTTGGAGCAAAAGAAATTTTAATCAGGGATGATACTTTTACATTAAGCAGAAAAAGAACAATAGAGTTATGTGATGCAATAATAAAAGAAGGCTTACACAAAGAAGTTATCTGGGACTGCATTACAAGAGCAGGATTAGTAGACCTAGATTTATTGAAAAAAATGAGAGAAGCTGGTTGTTGTGGTATTCACTTCGGCGTTGAAGGTGGAACTCAAGAATTAATTGACACAATTCATAAAGATGCAACCTTAGATCAAATAAGAAATGCATTTAAGTGGGCCCGCCAAGTAGGTTTAGAAACAAGAGGTTACTTCATGATAGGATTGCCAGGTGCAAAAAAAGAAGACGACCTAGCAACTATAAACTTTGCAAAAGAGCTGGATCCTGATTGGGCTCAATTCACAGTTACAGTTCCTTATCCAGGCACACAATTATATAAAGAGGCAAAAGAATATGGTAATCTAACTTCAAGCTCAGCAGACTGGGACAATTATCAGACATGGAGCGGTTTCTCAAATGATGAGCTTCCTTGGACAACTCATGGTAGAACATCAGAAGAATTAAAAGCAATGCAGAGACATGCATTAAAAAGCTTTTACTTTAGGCCAAAAGTAATCCTTAGAAAAGTAACTAATATAGATAATTTCCCTATATTAAGAAAATATGTTCTTGGTGCTCTAGCTCTAGCATCAGGCGGTTCAGGAAGACCACCAGAATAATTTTAGAATCTTCTTTCCATAATTAAACTTCTAGCTGCATCAATAATTTGTTTTTTAGCTTCTCTAAATTGACTTTCAGTAGAGTGTTCAGAAGGCGGCCAAATTTGATATTTTTATACCTTACCCCCTCATCTGTAGATTCCATTTCGCAGTCAAATAATATGGGTAATTCAGGCTGATCTATTAAACAAATGTTTCCATAAATTCCAGCAGGTCTTATACTTTTTATCCATTTTCTTTTTTTTGGTAAAGCTTTTTCTTAAAAAGATTTTAAAATAATTTCTGTTTAATTTTCATAAAATTATGGATTCCAAAAGGTCTCAATATATTTAAGAATTTGGAAGGCCTGTTTTGATAATATATATTTTTGTTAATATTAAGATCAGATTTTAATTCTAGATGCTCTAGATCTTCTTTAAAATTATCATAAGCATAACATAACTTGTATAGGTCTGTGCAGAAATTATTGTCATATTCCAAATGATGGAAATTAAAATTATTTAGCGCTTTTATTAAGGCTTCTTTTCCATTTTTTACTTCATTTGCAAATATCTCAAATCCTCCAACTATAATCCATTCAGCTTTTCTGAATTTTCTGAAAGTTTTTAAATCCAAATTGAAAAAGAAATTAATAAATTTACTGGCGCTTTCAAGAATTCTTCTGTCATTTGTATTTAGATAGTAATGCCCTAATAATTCCAGAATTAAAGTATTATAGCTTAAATCAAACATATTTTTTTCAACAAAATAACCTTTGGAATTCTGTTTTTTTAAAGTAATATCCAATTTTTTCTCGCTTTTTTGCAAATAATTAAGTTCATGTAGATATTCACCTGCTTTTAATAAAGCCAAAGAAGCAGCCATTTCATTCCTTGCAAAAACAAAATCATCATTTTTAATCAAATAATTACAGCTGTTTCTTATCTTATCTATCCATTTTTCCTTTGAGTAATTAATTAAATTTAGAGAATTAATAACTGCTAAAGTAGAAAAGGCAGTTGCGCTAAAACTTCTATCATATCTTGAATATTCTGGAAAAGCACCTTTATTATGCTGTAATTTGCACCAAAAATCAATGCCTTTTACAATTCTTCCCCATATTTCTTCATTATTAAATTTATTAAAATACCAGCTTAAGGTTAATACAGACTCTTGCCACCTGGAATTTACATAACTTTCTTTTTTATCTCTCCAATAAGGATAAAAAAAGCAGCCCTCAGTCAAAGATCCTTTTCTTGTATCTTGAAATTCTAATAGTTTATTTACGCCCCTATTAATTATTTCTATATAAACTTCATTTCTCATAAAGGAAAATATTTAAAGAGAAGTTATTATAAATTTTTCCTAAATTAAGTGAATAAAAATGGAAGACACTGCAAAAAAACTATTTAAATTATATCTGTTAATAGTAGTGCTAAAGATTGTTCTTGCCTATTTTATAAAGACCCCTACTGGTTTTTGGGATGAATACATATATTCAAAACTGGCTAGAAGTTTCTTTTTTGAACAAGAATTTAGTTTAGCTCAGGGCATACCATCCCCATTTTATCCCCCTCTGTATCCAGTTATATTATCAATAGCATATCTTGCAAAAAACATGGAAGTAATATATTTCTTGATGAAGATAATAAATTCTGTTGTCTCAACTTTAGTAATAATTCCAGCATATCTTTTGTCTAAAGAATTATTGGATGAAGACAGGAGATTTTATTTTGTGCTTTTGACATCATTTTTACCAGTTTTTTTCTCTTTCTCAAATTACATATTGGCTGAAAATCTCTTTTTTCCCTTATTTTTATTTTCAATTTATTTTATTTATAAGTCATTGAAAGAAAACACCTTAAAAAATAATGTCCTTGCTTCTGTTTTTATCTCATTGTCTTTTTTAACTAAAAATCTTGGTTTGATTTTAATCCCTGTTTTCTTTGCCTCAATTTTTGTAAAAAGATTGGCTCTAAAAGAAAAAATAAACTTTAAAAATATAATTGTGGGTGTTTTAATATTGATTTTATTAATTTCGCCGTGGCTGATAAGAAATTACATTAATTTTGGTCCTGGTCTAGCTGGAGTTATTGAAGACACTGCAAAAGATAATTTGGAGTCATTCATAACGCCGTCAAAGCATGGTGGTTTATTGTCGTATTCTCTTTCACTGATTAATTGGATTATAATGCACTTTGTTGCCTTGTCAATTTCATCTGGCTTGATTTTTTTCTTTTCTTCATTCTTTGCTTTTAAGAATATCAGGCAAAATAGAAAATTATACTGCTTTGCAATAGTTGCATTCATTGTAATTCTTGGCTATGCATTGGTTTTGTCTAATAATGCCCTTGGCCAGCCAGACAAGTCCCTGCCTGATTTTTTTAGGTTTTATACAGGAAGGCCGATTTTAAGGTATATTGACATTCTCAGCCCGTTAGTTTTATTGCTTGGGATAATCGGGTTAAACAATTATAGTCTTGACCAGAAGAATAAGTTGAAGAAAATAATCCTGCTTAGCATTCCTTTGTTTATAATATCTGTCCAGTTGATATTTTCAAATCTAACCCCGATTAATAATCTTTCATTGACGCATATAGGTTCAATAAAAATATTGTTAGGTTATTTGATAAATAAACAATTCTCAATAAGTCAGGCCTTTAGTCTGCCTATCATTTTGATAATGCTGGTTTTTTTTGCAGCTTTGCCCATGGCGGGTTTTTTGGTGAATAAATTAAAATTTAAAAAAATTGTTTATCTTGTTTTGGCAGTTTTTATTGTGGTAAATGTCATGAATTTTGCCATAAACAATTATCAGTCAAAAAAGATATTTGAAAGCCCTCAAAGCCAGACTGGTTTGTATTTAAATGATGTTGATCATGATAAGATAAAGAACATCTTGTTTGAAGTTGAAGGAAACCCATTAACAAATATTTCAGCCACATATATGGTAATAAAGGAGCAGCAGTATCAAGATCAGTACGTTTCATTAACTGGGTTTTGGCTTAATCATAATTTATTTTTCAGAGACAATGACTTAAAAAATATAGATTATCTTATAACAACGCAGAAAAAAAAGTTTTTTTCCCAGTTTGAAGCTGGGGGCATAAAGGTTTATAAACTGAAGTTTTAGTTTTTATTTTGGTTATAAATGCCAAGGATTTTTTCTTTTCCGTATTTAATAAAATAAGCCAGCCCAAAAGGAA
>JAGWAC010000011.1 GCA_018302125.1 Candidatus Woesearchaeota archaeon
CTAATAACTAAGGCTGCTGTAAACCAGCCGTGCATTCCAAGTGTTGATTGCAAAGCCATTTTGTGGAATTGAGCATGAGCTTAGGAATAACGCTCAGGCGCCTTTAGACCTGAGTAGTTTACAATCTAATCCTTTGTTCTCTTTTTATTTTAATAATTAGATTAATCATTATTTTTTATATAATACTATTAAATATTTAATTTTTTATTTTAACTTAAAAGTAGATTTAAAGATTTCAGGAGTTTTTCGGGAAATTTCAGGAGTTTTTGTGCAAAGCCTTTTAAATCCAAAGCTTTTTAAACAAATTTAAAGGTAAAAAAATATGCCAACAAAAAAGGTTAAATCTGCAGGCAGATTTGGATCAAGATATGGTAAAAAAATAAGGCAAAGAATTATAGATGTAGAGAAAAAACAAAGAAGAAAACATGAATGCCCTTACTGTTACAGTTTAACTGTGAAAAGAGTTGCTGCAGGCATATGGAAATGTAAAAAATGTGATGTAAAATTCACAGGAAAAGCTTATGAGGTTTAATTATGAGTTTATACAAATGTTTTGATTGTGGGAAACAAATAAAAGTTGAGCATCTAAAGAAAAAAGTCAGATGTATTTATTGTGGAAGCAAGATTTTATACAAACCTAGAGAAGCCAGCGCTAAAATTAAAGCAAGATGAATAAAAATACAGAAGAAAAAATAGAACAACTGCATTTATTTGAACAAAATTTACAAAATCTTTCTGTTCAAAAACAAAATTTTCAGGCGCAATTATTAGAAATTGAAAATGCTTTAGAGGAATTGATAAAAAGCAAAGATAAAGTTTACAAAATTGTTGGTTCTATAATGGTGCTATCTGAAAAAAAAGATGTAGAAAAATATTTAAATTCAAAAAAAGAAATACTTGATCTTAGAATCAAGAATTTTGAAAAACAAGAAAACAAATTTAAAGAAAAAGTTAATGAAGTTCAACAAGAAGTCTTAAAAGAATTAAAAAATAAAGAGGGTTAAAATGCAAGAGGAGCAATTAAAAGAGGTTATGGATATTTTGTTACAAATTGAAAGTGACTTCAGCATACCAAAAAACATCAGGTTCAGAATAAAAAATGCTATTTCTGCACTAAAAGAAGATCAAATAAGTGTCAATCTAAGAGTGAATAAATCATTGCAAGAATTGGATGCTTTAGATGAAGAATCAAATATTCCTTCATTTACAAGAACCCAAATTTGGCATGTTGTAAGCTCATTGGAAAGCCTTGCTTGAACATATTGAATATTTCATAGAAATGTTTATATATTTGATTTGGTATTGTAGGAAAAGAATAGAATGGCAGTATTTTCAAAAATAAAAAATAAAATTCTGGGTATTCCAAATGAGGAATATTTTATAGATGATTATGTAGAAATAGACACTAAAAAAGAACCTTCTACTTTCAAAACAAAAATAGTTGTAAAACAATTTATTTTACAGGATTTTTCAGATATCAAAGATCCTTTAGATTCATTAAGAGAAGGCTATACTATTGCCATGATTAATATAAAGGCATTAAAAGAAAAAGACATTGTAGAACTTAAAAGAGCTGTAACTAAATTAAAAAAAACCTGTGATGCTATTGAAGGAGACATAGCTGGAATGGGCGAAGACTGGATTGTTGTTACACCTTCTTTTGCACATATCTATAGAAATACACAAACAGAAGAAGTCAGTCACTCCCATAGAGGCGAATTCTAATTAATAACTAATCCAACTATTAGATTAATATCAACCAGGGTGGCTTTTTTCATCAATAAATATATAATAATCTTATTTATATTACTTTTTCTTTATTTTTTTGGAATGTTGTTTCAAAAACTTTTTAAATTTATTTCTTTATAATATAGGCATGGATAAGCTAGAAAAACAGAAATGTCCTGTTTGTTTCAAAAATATCTTGACATTAACAGAGGATAACATGGAAATTCCTTATTTTGGAAGGGTTTTTTTGTTTTCTATGCAATGTCAAGATAAAGAGTGCAATTATAATATGTCTGATGTTGAAACAGAGGAGCAAAAAGAGCCTACAAGGTATACTTTAGAGATTAACTCTGAAAAAGATATGAATATAAGGGTTGTAAAATCTTCTAACGCTGGTGTTAAAATACCACAATTGAAAATGAGCATGGAGCCTGGGGTTGCTTCTGTCGGTTTTGTGAGTAATGTTGAAGGAATTTTGGACAGGTTCAAGAAAGTTATTGAAGAAGAACGAAATTCAACAGAAGATGAAGAAGTAAAAGATAATGCGAAAAAATTATTAAAAAAAATATGGAAGGTTAAATTAGGAGAATTTCCTATAAAATTAATTATAGAGGATGCATCTGGAAATTCTGCAATAATTTCTGACAAAGCAAAAATTGAAAAATTAAAAACAAAATGAAAACCTTATTTATTTATGCAAAAACTGATGTAGATGTAAAGCTAGTCCTAAGTAAGATTAAATTTAAGGGAAAATTAGGAATGATTACTAGCGTCCAATTTATAGATCAATTAAAAAAAATAAAAGACGATAGGTTTGTTTTTGGAGGACAAGTTTTGGGTTGCAATGTTAATAATGCCTTGAAAATAAAAGATGAAGTTGATGGATTTTTATTTGTTGGGTCAGGAGATTTTCATCCTTTAGGTGCGTTGTATAAAATAAGAAAACCAGTTTATGTTGCTAATCCTTATACAAATGAAATTAAAATTTTAGATAGAAAAGAATTTGATGATTATGAGAAAAAAAGAAAGGGACTCTTAAAAAAATATTTGATGGCTAAAAAGGTTGGGATTTTAGTTTCAATAAAACCCGGGCAGTTTCACCCCAGACAATATCTGGATTTAAGGCAAAAAATGGAATTTATACAAAAGTTAAGAGACAATATGAGGGATAAAGAGACTTTTGTTTTTATTGGGGATAATTTTGACTTAAATGAATTAGAGAATTTTAAAGATATTGAAATATGGGTAAATACTGCTTGTCCAAGAATTGGGGGGAAAAACCTTTTAAATATGGAAGAGGTTTTTAAATTGTATGAATAATGAGAATTTTTTAAAAGAGCTGCATGCTTTTATGCAGAGCAAGGGTTTTGTTTATGGCCCTTTTCCTGAATTATATGGTGGTGTAGCAGGATTTTATGCTTATGGGCCTTTAGGAAAATTATTGAAAAATAAAGTTGAGAATTCTGTAAGAAATTTGTTTTTTAGCAATGGATTTAGAGAATTAGAATGCCCAACTGTATTACCAGATATTGTTTGGGATGCTTCAGGACATTTGCATACATTTAAAGACAAGATTGTTGAATGTTCAAAATGCAAAGCTGTTTTTAGGGCAGATAAACTAATAGAGGAATTTACAAACAAAGAAGCTGCTGGATTAAAAGATAATGAACTATTAAAAGAGATTAAGAAAATAAAATGCCCAAATTGCAAGGGAAATTTCAAAGAAGAAATAAAAAGATACAGTCTAATGATGAAAACTGAAGTTGCTGGAAAACCATTTTCCTTAAGACCTGAAACAGCAACTGTAACTTATTTATCATTTAAAAGATTAAATGAATATTTTAGAAAATTACCATTTGCAGTTTTTCAGATTGGAAAGGCTTACAGAAATGAAATTAGCCCAAGGCAGCATTTATTGAGATGCAGAGAATTTACACAAGCAGAAGCACAATTATTTATTGATCCAAAAGAAAAAAATAACTGGGAAAAATATGAGCTTGTAAAAAAAGAAAAACTGCCTTTGTATACCAGCCATCATCAAGAAAAAAATTTGAAATTAGAAAATATCTCCTTGGAAGAGGCAATTAAACACAAGCATATTAAAACTAAAGCTTATGCATGGTGCTTATTTTTAGCATACAAACAATTTCTTTCAATGGGAATTCCAAAAGACAGAATAAGAATCAGACAACATTTAGATGATGAAAGAGCTTTCTATGCTGATGATGCATGGGATATTGAAATTAATTTAAACAGTTTTGGATGGACAGAGACTTGTGGTGTCCACGACAGAATTGATTATGACCTAAAAAAACACTCTGAATTTTCAAAACAAGATTTAGTTGCAACACGAGATGATGGAAGCAAGTTTATACCCCATATATTAGAAATAGCTTTTGGAACTGATAGGCCAACATTTACTTTAATGGACTTATTTTATGAAAAGAAAGAAGAAAAAGAAGGCAAAAGTATGTTCAAAATACCATACAATATGGCTCCAATTGATGTTGCTGTTTTTCCATTAATGAAAAAAGACAAATTACCTGAATTTGCTAAGAAAGTCAAAGAACTACTTGAGAAAGAATTTGTTGTAGATTATGATGAAAATGGCAGCATTGGAAAAAGGTATTTAAGAGCTGCTGAATCAGGAGCACCTTACTGTATTACAGTTGATTATGACAGCTTAAAACAGAATGATATCACAGTCAGAGACAGGGATACTGAAAAACAAGTAAGAGTTAAGATTAATGAACTAAAAGATAAATTACAAACTGGAAAATTAACAGAATTATTTTAGCTGAAAAAATAAAAAAATATATAAACAATTTACAACATAGTTCTTTTAGAAAAGATGGTGCTTTTATTTAATTTTTTATGGTTTTTTGCTTCTATATTAGTGCTGATTATTTCTGGATATTATTTAGTTAAATCAATGAAAAAATTATGCGGTTATTTAAAGATCAGTGAATTTTTAAGCGGATTTATTATATTGGCTATAGGAACTTCAATTCCAGAATTATTTGTAGGAATTTCATCTGCATTGAACAAGAGCACATCCATTTCATTGGGAAATGTTATTGGGGCAAATATTGCTGACATAACTTTTGTCATAGGAATTCCAATATTACTGGTAAGGGGATTTAAGATAAAAAGCAGGGAGACTGTAAAGGATTCTTTTATCATGGTAATCATTGCTAGTTTACCTTTGACTTTGATGATAATCGGAAACCAATTGTCGAAAATTGATGGGATTATTCTCATTACTGTTTTTTTCAGCTACATATATTATTTATGGATGCAGAGAGGAGTTTTTACTAGACACTATGAAGAGAATAAATTCAAGAGATATCTTATCATTGTTTATACTTTGTTATTTTTAATTACTATCTTTTTTGTGATAAAAAGTGCAGATTATGCTGTTAAATATGCAATTTCAATTTCTGAAGAATTAGATCTCCCAAAAATCTTAATAGGATTGTTTTTAGTAGCGATAGGAACTACAATCCCTGAATTAATTGTTGGGATAAATACTATAATTAGAGGTTATAGTGAAATGGGAATCGGGAATGTCATAGGGAGTGTTGTTGTAAATTCGACTTTAATTTTGGGAGTTACGTCATTAATTTATCCAATTACAGCTAATTTCTTATTATTCATAACAAGCGGGATTTACATGTTAATTGTCTGCTTTATATTTGCAACATTTATAGCTTCTGGTAACAGACTTGACTGGAGAGAGGGCGTGTCTTTAGTTTTACTATATATATTTTTTGTAATATTTGAATTTTATATTGAGTTATTTGCAGGAGCTTAAAGATAAATTTTTAAAGACAAAGAAATTTATTAATAAAAAAAGATGGTGGATTATCAATTTTATTTAGATTATTTTATTGAATTGGTATTGCCCAGAACTACAGAGATTTTATACAAGCCAATAATTCTAAAAAATTTATTATGGATAATAGCTCCTTTATTGATTACCTTAGTTTTAATACAACTTTATTTTGGAAGATATAAAAATGAGGAGTTGGGATGGAATACTGCTTTTGGAAATTCTGTTTCTCTATTATGGGTAACCACAACTTTATTTAGATTTGTTTATGAACAGAATAATGGAAGTTTATTAGCAGCATTTTTGTTAAATAAAAATAAAATAATCTTAATTTCCATTTTAGGATTATGGGCAATGCTATCAATATTTTTACAATTTTTCCACATATTACCCAGGAAAATTGACTTTCTAATTTATTCTTCGATTCCAGTTTATGTAACTTCTATTTTGCTAGTTATTTTAGTAATAGGCAATGTTCCTTTGGATTTGCCTACCTTGTATTCTTCAGTTTCTATTTTGTTATTTTTTTCAGTATTCTTTTTCCTAATCAGGCATCATATTAAAGCACCTAGAGCAGTTGAAATTAGTTTAAGTTTAAGGAAAAAACACAATGATGAGCTTAGGAAGAAAAAAATACAAAAGATAAGAAGAAAAATAAGATATAATCAATTAAAATACAAAATGAAAATAAAAGATTTCTTTGGAAGATTTGTCTTTTGGAAAAAGTTAAAAACAGATTAATTTGTTATTTCTTTTATTATGGGCGTGTAGTTCACCGGTATAAACTTTTAAGAAAAGTTTAATCAAAACGGTAAAGAATATTCCCTTGGCGTGAATTAATCGTTAAGGAGGGGCAGAGGGTTCAATTCCCTCCACGTCCAGTGTATAAATATTTAAATAAACTTATTTTTATTCTAGATGCATGGAAAATGAAATAAAGGAATTAGTACAAGCTGTTCAAAAATTACATAATCCTGAAAAAGGTTGTCCTGCTGATAAAGTAAGATCTTTAAGTGATGTAATAAACAAGTTACAACAGGAAGTTAAAGAAGTTGTTTCAGCTTTTGAAAAAAAGGATTTTGAGAATTTAAAAGAAGAAATTGGTGATGTTTTGTTAAATATAATACATATAAGTGAAATAGCAAAGAGAGAAAAACTATTTGATTTAAGTTCAAGTTTAATTGAAACAAAAAATAAATTAATAAGAAGACATCCTCATGTTTGGGGAGATAGAAAATGCAAAACTCCTGAGGAAGCTGAGGCTATTTGGCAGGAAATGAAACAAAAAGAAAAATTAGGATTGATATGATGGACTGTATTTTTTGTAAAATTGCTGATAAAGAAATTCCTTGTAATAAAATATATGAAGACAAGGAGTTTTTAGCTTTTTTAGATATAAGACCTTTGAATAAAGGACATACATTAATTATTTCTAAAAAACATTTTAGATGGATTTGGGATGTAAACAATTTTGGAAAATATTTTGAAACTATTAAAAAAATTGAGAAAGGTATTGAAAAATCTTTAAAGCCTTTAAGGGTTCTTGTATTAGTATTTGGGGATGAAGTTCAGCATGCTCATGTACATTTAGTTCCTAGATTTGAGAATGATGGGCATTCAGCAACAATTACTTTGGGAAAGTTTAAAGATATTTCTAAAGAAAAAATGAACAAAATTGCTGAAGAGATTAGTAAAAATATTTAGATAAATCCCTAGGCATCTAAAATAAGATATATTTAAAGGAAAAATAAAAAAACTAACAAAATAGTACTCCATAAACCGCTTTTCTTTTTATTCATTTTCAGTCCAACTTTTTATTTTATAGATTACTATTGATAAAAGTAATATCATAACAGCCATTATAGAGGTTATAGAAAACCTTTTTAAAGATTATTTTCTCGAATTTCATATGCCTCAGTAGTTTAGACTGGTTAGAACACGAGTTTCATAAGCTCGGGGTCGGGTGTTCAAATCACCTCTGAGGCATATTTTTAAAAATACTAGCTTTTACTTATAAATATGGTTTTAGAGAATTTATCCAATTCATTAAAAGAGACACTAAAAAAAGTAGCGAGAGCTATTTTTGTTGACAGCAAGTTAATTGATGAATTGATTAAAGATATTCAAAGAGCTTTATTACAAGCAGATGTAAATGTACAATTGGTTTTTGACTTAAGCAAGAGAATTAAAGAAAGAGCTTTAGATGAAAAAACACCTTCAGTTATAAGCAAGAAAGAGCATTTGATAAATATTGTTTATGAAGAACTTGTAAAATTCTTAGGAGAAAATAAAACTGAGATTAATATTAATAAAAAACCAACAAAAATTATGTTAATTGGTTTGTTAGGAAACGGTAAGAGCAGTACAGCTGGAAAATTAGCTAAATATTTTAAAAATAGGGGGAAGAAAGTTTGTTTAATACAATTAGATGTTTATAGACCAAGCAGTTTAGAGCAGTTACAAGTTTTAGGAGAAAGCATTGGTGTTGATGTTTTTGGTGATGAAGGAGAGAAGAATGCTTTGAAGATTTACAAAAAATTTCAAAAGAATTTTTATAAATATGATTTAGTTATTGTTGATACTGCTGGAAGACATGCCTTAGACAAAGAATTAATTAATGAAATTGAGGAATTAAACAGGTATATTAAACCAGATGAAAGAATTTTGGTGATAGGAGCAGATATTGGGCAAGGAAGCAAAGAGCAGGCAGAACAATTTCATAAAAGCTGTAACATCACTGGGATTATTGTAACTAAAATAGATGGTACTGCCAAAGGAGGGGGTGCTTTAACTGGTGCTGCTGTTTCTAATGCTCCTATAAAATTCTTGAGTGTTGGAGAAAAAATAGATGATTTAGAAGAATTTAATCCTAAAGGGTTTGTTGGAAGATTATTAGGGATGGGCGACTTAGAGAGTTTACTTGAAAAGGCAAAATTAGCAATTGATGAAGAAAAAACAAAAAAATTAAGCAAGAATTTAATGGAAGGAAGATTTGATTTAATTGATCTTTATGAACAAATGAATTCAATGAGAAAAATTGGGCCATTAAGCAAAATATTAGACATGATTCCTGGTGTAGGTGGATTAGGAATACCAAAAGAATTTTTAGATAATCAAGAGGGAAAATTAGACAAATGGAAAATTTTAATGAATTCAATGAATAAAGAAGAATTGGAAAATCCAGATATTATTGATACAAGCAGAGCTGAAAGAATAGCAAAAGGTTCTGGCTGCAAACCAGAAGAAGTTAGAGAACTATTAAAGCAATACAAGCAAAGCAAAAAAGTAATAAAATTAATGAAAGGAACTTCTGATCCTGCAAAGTTAATGAAAAAATTCAAAGGAAAATTACCTAAAGGTTTTAAAATATGAAATTAGTTTGCTTTGATATGGATGGTGTTATTTTCAAGCACCATAATTTCTGGATGGAATTACATAGAGAATATAGAACTCTAGAAGAAGGAATTGAATTAACAAAAAAATATGTTGAGACAGATTACTCAAGATTAGTAAAGGAAGTTATTGGAAGGTTATGGGCTGGAAAACCTACACAACTATATTTTGATTTAATTGCTAAGCATCATTATGTGAAAGGAACTGAAAGAACTTTTAAAGAAATTAAAAAAAGAAAAAATAAAACTATGATAATTAGTTCTGGCCCTTATGATTTGGCTTTAAGAGCTAAAAAAGATTTAGGCATAGACTATATTTTTGCAAATAGATTGCCAATTCAAGATGGATTTATTGCTGGAACTGATGATATGGATTATTGGAAAATTAAAGATGACAGCAAAGTAGAACCTTTGGAAGAAGTTAGAAATGAACTTGGATTAAATGGAAAGGATGTAATTGCTGTTGTTCATGATAAAAATGACATTAAATTAGCAAAACATGTCAGAGGAATTGGCGGTAAAGTAATTGGATTTATGTTTGAACCGCATGAAGAAGTAGAAAAAGAATGCACTACTATTGTGAGATCTGATGATTTAAGCGATATTTTAGAACATATTTAAAATGAAAGAAATTTCAAGAGGAGCAGAGGCAATAGTTTTTTTAGATAAAAATAGAATAATCAAACAAAGATTAAAAAAACATTATAGGATTGATATTATTGATAATAAATTAAGAAAAACAAGAACTAAAAGAGAATTAAATTTATTAAAGAAAAGTTCTGAAATCATCAATGTTCCAAAAGTAATTAGTTTTTCTGATACTGAAATAATTATGGAATATATTAATGGAGAAAAATTAAGCGATATTTTTGACAAATTAAATGAAAAAGAAATTGAAAAAATATGCTTTAAAATAGGTGAAAGCTTGGGAAAATTACATTCTCAAAATATAATCCATAATGATTTAACTACTGCCAACATAATTTTTTTAGAAAAAAGCTTAACCAAAAATAACCCCTTTGAGAAAAGCGTTAGCGGAAAAAGTAAGATTTATTTTATTGATTTTGGATTAGGCTTTATTTCTACTAAAATTGAAGACAAGGCATATGACTTGCACTTATTAAAACAGGCTTTGAAATCAAGACACTATAATAAATTTGAGAAGGCTTTTTCTTTTGTAATCAAAGGATATAATGCAAATTATAAAAAATATAAATTAATTGAAGAAAGATTAAATAAAATTGAATTAAGAGGAAGGCATAAACAACAGAGAAATAATTAGTTTGGTTTAGCATATTTCTCTAATTGCTTTCTAAAGTATTGACTTCTTTCATCATCTGTATAATAAAAATCAATAGGATCAAAAAACATGGAATTGTCGTTTCTTCTAAAACCAACAGTAAATGGATGCATATTTTTAATCACTAATTTTTTACCTTGTTTTTTGCCAGCTAATTTTTCAAATTGATCTTTTGAAGTTTTAAGAATTTCCTTTGGAACATCGAAATCATAACTAACAAATATCCCAATAGGAAAACCAGAAAGCTCTTGCCGTAATTCATTATATGCTTTTACAACTCTATCAAATTGTGTTTTGAAATATCTAGAGGGATCAACGCCTTTCCCTTCAAATTCCTCTCTATGAATCAGAGTACCTATAGAAGATGCAGCTAATTCTAAAATACTTTTTTGTAAGATTTCTCCCTCAACTAACCTGATATTTTCTTCTAGGTCTTGAAAAAATTTTGCTAATCTTGTTGGAGATATTTGATAAACTTTCCCCTTAGTTTCATAGATTAGCCCTTCTCCACAAGGTAATGAAATTGATGCTATTGGGTTTTCTTCATCTGTTACTTTTAATTCCAGACCTTTTGATGCATATTCTACGAATTCCCATTTAGTGTCAGCGCATTCTCTTAAAGCCGACTTTAAATTTCTTATCGCTTCTGCTTTTTCTTCTGGCGAAATATTCATAGTAACTCCTTACCTCTTGGAATAAAAGATGAAAATAGCATAATTTTGATTAAAAATAAGATTAATCAATTAAGAAGATCTTGGAATTAAAAGAAATCTTTATAAAATCAGATTAAGCCTTTAATTTTATAGCCCTGCAATAGCCCCGTAGAAGATTGAAAAATCTACGGAATCTAGTGGCCAAGGATAAACAGTCTAAAATAGACTCTTCCTTAAAGCGGCCTTTGGCGCCGTTGACTCAGATGGTTCAAAGACCAGAGTAAGTTCGAATCCTGACGGGGCTATATTTTTTAATAAAATTCTTAAATGGTTAATACTAAAATTAATGTATAGTCCTGTCGTTCAGCGGTAAGGACACTCGGCTCTGGCCCGGGAGATCGGAGGTTCGAATCCTCCCAGGACTATCTTTTTAAAATGGCAAAAAGATTAGAATTTAAAATAAATGGAAACAGAATAGAAGATTTTGTTAAATCAGGAAAATTATTAGGATAAGGTCATATTTATAAAAAGAAGACAAAAACAAATTAGATAAAATTACAAAATAAAAAAGAGAGGAAAAAACATGGTAAAATTAAAAGATGAGAATATTGGAAGATTGGTTGAATTGGAGCTAGATAAAATGGAAAGAGCGAAGAAAGGCAAAATTTTTGGAAAGATTGTTTCTCTTCAAGATAATGGAGTTATAATAGAAGAAATACCAATACCATATGAAGGCAAAAGACCTAAAAGAGAAATTCCTTATGAAAATATAAATAAATACAGGGTTCTTCAGTCATGAAACTTATTGTCAAAAAATAATTAACAAGATTTATAAATAAAGCAAAAACAAAACAAAACCATGGCAAGAATGTACTCTAGGAAGAGGGGAAAAGCAGGCTCAACTAGACCTAGCAAAGTAGTTACACAACCTTGGATTAGATACAAGGGAGAGGAAATAGAAAAATTAATTATTAAATTGTATAAATCTGGAAATTCTATTAGTGTTATCGGCATGATATTAAGAGATACTTATGGTATTCCCAGTGTAAGATTCATTACAAAAAAAAGGATAGCTAAAATTTTAAAAGCTAATGGATTAATCCCAAAATTACCCGAAGATATAACTGCTTTAGTAAAGAAAGATATTAAATTAGTAAAACATTTAGACTCAAATAAAAAAGATATGACAGTATGGAGGGGTTTAATAATTACTGAGAGCAAAATAAATAAATTAGCTAAATATTATAAAAGAGAAGGATTTTTACCACAAGACTGGAAATTTGACAGAAAAACTGCTAAATTACTTATAGAATAAAATGAATAATTTTCTTTCATATTTAAAAGAGGGGGTTGATATTTTTAAAAAAAATCTTTCTAATGAACCTGTAAGAATTTTAGGTCATTTAGACAGTGATGGCATAAGTTCTAGCTCGATTTTAATAAAAGCTTTCCACAGGGAAGGAATCAAGATTGTTTATTCCAGCCACAGACAAGTAGATGAAAAGATTGTTAAAGAACTGGGAAAAGAAACATATAAAATATATTTTTTTGTTGATTTTGGATCTAATGTTTTAAAATTTATTAATGAACATTTAAATGGTAAAAAAGTATTTATTTTAGATCATCATAAATTTGAAGATATAAAAACAGAGCATCATAATATTAATCAAAATAAATTTGGAATTGATGATAATTGCGTTTCAGGAGCAGGCATAGCTTATTTATTTGCAAGATGCTTAAATCCAAAAAACAAAGATCTGAGCTACCTAGCTTTAATTGGCGCTATTGGGGACAATCAAGACAAGAGCGGGTTCTCTGAAATAAACAAGTTAATAGTAAATGATGCTATTGAATCTGGAAATGTAGATATAAAAATAGGATTGAATTTTTTTGGGGCGCAATCTAAGCCATTACATAAATTAATCAGTTCAAGCACTGATAGTTTTATTCCAGGAATTACTGGGAATGAGGTAGGAGCCAAGAAATTTTTAGAAGATTTGGGGATAGAAGTAATGGACAAAAACGGCCAATATAGAAAAGCATTTGACCTAAATAAAGAAGAAATGAATAAATTGATTACAGCTATTATGATAAGTAAAATTGATTCCAAAGACAAACCCGATGATATAATAGGAAATGTTTATACTTTAAAAAAAGAAGAAAATGGAGAAACTGTAAAAGATCTAAAGGAATTTTCAACGTTATTAAATGCTTGCGGAAGATTGAATTTACCTTCTTTGGGAGTTGGAACTTGCTTGGGTGACAAGAATTTTAAATTAAAAGCTTATGAATTATTAAAAAATTATAAAAATGAAATTATTAGTTCTATGAACTGGATTTACTCCAATAGAAACACAGAAAATATAATTGAAAAGAATAAATTAATAATAATAAATGCAAAAAACAATATCAAAGATACTTTAATTGGAACAGTTAATTCTATTTTATGCAAAAGCGGTATTTTTAGTGATGGCAGTTTAGTTGTTTCTATGGCTTATACTCTGGATGATAATATAAAAATAAGTTTAAGAAGTGTAAACAGTGAAATTGATTTAAGTTCAATAATAAATGAAATTTGTGTTAAATTAAATGGTATTGGCGGCGGACACCCAAATGCTGCTGGTGGACTAATATCTATTTCAAAAGAACAAGAGTTTATCAAAGAAATTATGAATAAATTAAATATTCAAGAAATTTCTAATTAGCTTTTGTGAACTACTCAGCCTAAATGGCTGAACGTCTATTAGCAGACGCTCGTTAGAGTTTCAAGACTCAAACCTTTTTGAAGGTTCTTATTTCTTGTTAGGGCATGTTCATCTGATGCCCATTGATTGAAAGAAACTTGTCTCCCAATCAATTCTTCTTTAATGAAGCATTAATTTTTTCCTACTTTTCCGGCATCATAATCTAATTTTTTTCTCTTTTTATTTTAATAATTAGATTAATCATTGTTTTTATATAGACATATTAAATATTTAATATTTTAACTTAAAAGCAACCCAGGAATTTTCCGGTTTTTTCAGAAAGTTTCAGGAGTTTTTGTGCAGAGCCTCAAAGAAACACAATCTTTTTAAATAAGTCCTTTTCTTATCAACTAAACTTTTAAATCAAAAATGGCAAAAACAGAAGTAAAAAAACATTGGGTTTCAGTTCAAGCTACTCCTGAATTTAATAATGCTGAAATAGGCGAAATACCCTATACAGAGGTAAAAACTTTACATGGAAGAGTAATGAGAACTAATCTTTATTTATTAACAAATGATGCAAGAAAACAAAATTCTGAGATTTCTTTCAAAATTACAGATTCAGACGGAAAAATAGCCCATACCCAGATTCAGAGCTATAAAATATTAAATGCTTACCTAAAGAAAGTAATGAGAAGTGGAAGAGATAAGGTAGATGATGCATTTATTTGTACAACAAAAGACAAAGTAAAGATAAGAGTCAAGCCTTTTTTTATAACAAAAAATAAAACAAATAAACTAATATTATCTAAATTAAGATTAAGTGTAAGGGGGCATTTTGAAGAATATACAAAACAAACTGAATTTAATAAGATTATAAAAGATTTAACAAGCAATTTTATTCAAAGGGAATTTAAGCAAGAACTTAAGAAGATTTATCCTTTGAATTTATTTGAAATTAGAGAGCTTACAAGAGAAAAGTAAAACCACAATAAATAGTTTAGAAAAAAATTTAATCAAAAAGAGTTATAAGGAAAATGAAAGCATACTGGTATATTTCAGGAACTGATTCTGAAAAGTATGGTATTGGTTTCTCAAGAGATTCTAAGGTCAATAATGAAAGTAAAAAAGATATGAAAATATGGAGCATAAAAGAATTATAAATGAAATTAAGCAACTCTTAAAGGAACTGAAAATTGAGACTGGAATTATTACTTCAACTTTATATTCAACAAAAAAAGGAATGAAAAATAAATTTTCTTTTAATGTGTATAAAGAAAGTTATCTAAATTTTTATACGAAAATTAATTTCTTGCATCCAGAAAAAGCTAATCGCCTTAATGCGAGAATTGAAACACAACAGAGATCAAACAGAACTAGACCAAAATAATTTTTTGATAAAGAAATATTAAAACTTCTTAAGAGAGGAAATTTTAGCACTATGCAAATAGCTAATAAATTAAAGTTGACCTTACAAGGAATTATGCCTCATCTTAATCGACTTTATCAGCAAGGCAAAATTATAAGAACAGGATATAAAAATAAAGTAATTTGAAATATTATGGCCTAATCCAACGGCATTCATAATAAGTCACATCTTCTTCTTCGTCTACTATTCCCAGTAATAATCTCTTTCTAGTTGAATGAGCTACTCTGTTTTTTGCACTGAACTCATACCATGTCAGTACCTCAGATTCATGAACTGGAAATACAATCCATTTTGCATGATCTTCTCCTGGTTTAATTCCCCTGTCATAAACTCTAAAATCTGCCCCGAATTTTAATGCTGTTTTTAATATATATCCTCTTGATCTTAAGTCTCTAAATACACAATACCTTACCCAGAAATTTGGTTGAATTCTTTTTGCTTTTTTTAAGAATGAATCATAAGTTAATATATTCTTACCATCTAAAATATCCATTTTCTTTTTTTCCAATAAATATAATGCTTCAACTAAAGAATAAGATATTTTACTATCTTTTAATTCTCCAAACCTGCTTTGATCATAAAGAGTTCTACTTTCCTGATCTTCTGCATATGCATTTTCTCTTGCAAAATTTGCTTTAATTTTTTGAGTAGGTATTTTTTCTTCTGTTTTTGCTTTGATTTCTGCTTTTTGTTTTTCTGCCATAATAAAATGAAACAAAAGCTATTTAAAAAGACTTTCTTTTGAATATTTATGAAAATAACTTTTTTAGGCACTAGTTCGATGATACCAACTGCAGATAGAAATCATAATTCTATTTTATTTGACTATGAAAATGAACACATATTAATTGACTGTGGGGAAGGAACTCAAAGGCAGTTTAGAATAGGAAATATTAATCCTGTAAAAATAACTAAAATATTAATTACGCATTGGCATGGGGACCATGTTTTAGGGTTGCCTGGATTATTACAAAACTTATCAAGACATAATTACAATAAAACTTTAGAGGTTTATGGACCTAAAGGAACTGCTAATTTCTTCAAGAATATGTTTAGCTGGTTTTATACTGATGTTCAATTAAAAATTAAAATAAAAGAAGTTGAAGAAGGAGTATTTTTTGAAAATGAAGATTTTATTTTAAAAGCTACTAAATTAAATCATAGGGTTCCTTGCTTGGGTTATAGTTTTATTGAGAAAGACAAGAGAAAAATAAATATTAATTATTTGAAGAAGTTTGGATTAAAAAATAATCCTATTATTAGAGAGTTACAAAAAGGTAAAGACATTACATGGAATGAAAAGAAAATAAAAAACAAATTAGCAACTACAATTAAAAAAGGAAAGAAAGTTACTTTTATTTTAGATACAGGATTTACTCAAAATATAATTAATTTAGCGAAATATTCTGATTTATTAGTTTGTGAAAGTACACATTCTGATGAATTAAAAGAAAAGGCTGAAGCTTACAATCATTTGACTGCAAAACAAGCTGGAGAAATTGCAAAAAAAGCTAATGTAAAAGAATTAATTTTAACTCATTTTAGCCAGAGATATAAAGATGTAACTTTTTTATTAAAAGAAGCTAAAAAACAATTCAAGAATGTTAAATTAGCTAATGACTTTGATGGTTTTGAAATAAATTAATTTTTAACTAACTCTTCATTTAATTGTACCTCTAAGTCACTTAATTTTAATTCTTCAAAAACTGATTTAGGCAATAAAGTTTTAGTTTATCAAGAGATTCTTTAGTTTTAAATGCAGCATATCTAACAGTGTGCTGACTTGACTTAACAAAAATATCTTTCCAATAATTTAATTTAGCATGTAAACTACTCAGGCCTAAAGCCTGAGCGTTATTCCTAAGCTCATGCTCAATTCCACAAAATGGCTTTGCAATCAACACTTGGAATGCACGGCTGGTTTACAGCAGCCTTAGTTATTAG
>JAGWAC010000005.1 GCA_018302125.1 Candidatus Woesearchaeota archaeon
AAGCTGGTTTTAAACTAATTTGTATTTATATATCTCATGAAAAAAAGTGAAATTCTATTAATTAAGTTATTTAGAAATCAATATAAACAAACTCCTTTATATGCCCTGCAAAGAGAACTAATAATAAGATTAAAAAAATAATGAAACTTGCAAGCAATATTGAGGCTAATAATATCCTTACCCTAATTTTAGTAGTTGTATTATTACTGATAATAGATGTTTTTTTAATTCCCTGGATCATCAGCTCCCCCTATAATAATAATTTTCGTGTTTATTCTACTGAAACCCTTATGGACTTTATTAATTTTGCTAATAACTATGAAGGGCCGAAAGTTTATTTTGTCGGAAGCAGTGTATTTTTTGGCCATGGACTAGAAAAATGGGAAACAATCCCAGTAAAATTTGAAAAGTGTTCTGGAATAAGAGCATTTAATCTTGCACTTAGCGGGGGAAAATTAGAGGATCAAATTAAGATTATTAATCTTTTAAATAATGATGCCCCTATAATTTTCGAAGTAAATCCATTAGCTTTTGGCGGAAATGAAAGGTTAACCAATTTGGCACTTACAGGCAATAAAACAGCCTATGATGCAATCTGGATTCCAAACCTATATTCAAAAAGATATCTCCTACAGGAATTTTTTTTTGAAAAATCAACTAAAGAATATATCAAACAGCAATATGAAAAACTATTAGATCCGGATCGCGGCGCAACCAGGAATAGGGAAAAACAGATTGACTTCTCTTCAAAAAATATAACTATCAACCAAGAAAATATAGAACTTTTAGAAAGTTCAGTTGGGAAAAAAATTACATTTGTATTAATGCCTATTTTTAATACAACCTACACTATGAATTCCTTAAAAATTAAAGACAAAGTAGTTGACTTAACAAGCCTAAATATTTCTAAAGAAGATTATTTAGATCCTGCACATCTTAGAGAACACGGGGCAGAAATTATTGCTGAAAATTTATGTAAAGAGGTGTAATTTTAGTTGATATTATTTACAAATGCTGAATATCTTTTATTTCTGGCTCTATGCGTCTTTCTTTTTTATATTGTAAAACATGAACACCGTTCTTTACTTTTAGCTGCAACAGGAATAATTTTTTATGCATATTATGCTGGGTGGTACTTTCTGCTAATATTCGCTGAGGCAAGGGCTTATTTTTTAGCCAAATACAGAAACAGATATTTATTTGTATCATCTATTATAATAAGCATTTCTATTCTGGTTTATTTCAAATATAATAACTTGTTATTGGGAAGATTTCATTTTCCAAGCTATACAGTTCCTCTTGGAATTAGTTTTTTTACATTTGAGTTTATTCATTATTTGGTAGATGCTTATCATGGAAAGATTGAAAATCCTGCTTTAAAAGATCATCTTGCCTTTATTTTTTTCTTTCCTACGATGTTAGCTGGCCCAATTAAACGTTACCAGGAATTTGTACCCCAGATATTAAATTCAGTGTTTCATTGGGACAATATTTCATCTGGAATTTTAAGGATAATAATAGGCTTTTTTAAGAAAATAGCGCTTGCAGATACTTTTGCGATGTTTACAGAAAATCTTTTAAATCATAAATTTATTTTAAGTACTGAGCCCATAGATTTGGCTTTGAGATTACTTGCCTTCGGGTTTCAGATATATTTTGATTTTTCAGCATATAGTGATGTTGCTTTAGGAAGCGCCAGGCTTTTTGGAATTATTATTCCGGAAAATTTTAATTGGCCTTATCTTGCCAGAAATATTGCTGATTTCTGGAGGCGCTGGCATATCAGCCTTATGTCCTGGTTTAGAGATTATCTTTACAAACCGCTTGGGGGAAGCAGAGAAGGAATCTATATAACAATATTTAATGTATTGATTATAATGCATATTTCCGGATTATGGCATGGGGCTGGTTTGAATTTTTTACTTTGGGGTGCTTATCATGGAGTCTTTTTAGCAGGATATCAAATTTACAAAAAAATAGGACTGCCTACTTGGCCACGATTAATAAGCACCCCTATAACTTTTTTGATTGTAACTCTTGGATGGGCATTTTTTTCAACTAGGGGAACAGATGGTTTTATTCTAATTAAGAAAATACTCTCTATATTCTTCTAAAGAACTTTTAAGATAGTTAACATTTTGTTTTAGTTCGATAGGAGCATATAATTTAAAATCCTAAACTTTTCTGGAAAAATTCCTAAAAAACAAAAACTGATTTATCAGTTGCGCTGGGTTGGCCCGACGGAAGCAATAATTTTGGGATACTACAATATGCTAAAAAGAGAGAATATTTTATTAAAAAAGCAGGTAGAATTTATAGAGAAAGTTTAGTAACAGAATTTCAGAAGAATTAAAAGAGCTTATAGACAAAAAGGATTAAAAATATTTGAGAAATGTTTGAGAGAAAACTTTTAGAGAAAGTTTTTTTAAAAATAATAGAAAGTTGTGAAAAAAGCCTTACACATTAGTAACAGTTTTAAAAAAAGTTTATATAGTAGTAGTTGCTTAATTTTAAATAAAAGAGGGCGTATATGTGGAGAAAGAAAATTTAATTATTTTAAGTTTAGTTGTTGTATTGTTTGCTACTTTATTATATTCTAATTTATTAGGTTCTAACCTGATTTCTGGGTTTGCTGAGTTTACTTCTTCTGATAAGTATGCAAAAAATATAGAACTTGCTGAAAAAGATATTACAAAAGCTGAGTTTGCTTCTTCTGAAAAGTGCAGGAATAATTGTGACAATAAGGATGCAAAAAATATAGAACTTGCTGAAAAAGATATTACAAAAGCTGAGTCTAAAATAAGTGATATTGAAAGCGAGATTATTGAGAAGAGAAATGGATTAATGGTATTAGAAAGTACTGATTATTTAACTTCTATTGAGATAAGACTAAATAACTGCCCTAGTGGAACAGAAGACATGGGAGAGTTTGAGATAACCAGAACAGTAAGAGAAGTAAGGAAAAATGAAAATGTAAAGATAACTGAGAAATATAAGCTATGCACAACAAGTTCAAGCTCTGGGAAGAATTTTGTAAGAGGAATAAATTTTCAGAACAGATGCGGAAAAGGATATGAGGAGAGATCTCCTGATCTTAATAACAATAAATTATGTGCAAGTTTTTCTGAGGGAAAATACAGAGTGAAAGATGCTTTAATAGCTAAGATTTGTGATTCCTCATTAGGATATTCAACATTAAGATATTCAAGCAAGACGTCTTTTGGAAATAACAAAGGGCTTTGTGTTCTTGGAGAACAGAGAATAGAAAACACAATTAAAAAAATAAATAGTGATATTGAGAGATCAAACAGGAATCTCGAAATGTATGAAAATGAGAAAAAAGCTGTTGAAAAAAAGATTAAAACTTATGAGAGCATGAAACAGTCTTGCTATCAACAATGCCTTCTTCCTTCTTGTACTTCTAATGACTGGGAATGTTCTGAATCGGGAGCTTGTCAGGCTAATGGAGAACAAATAAGAACCTGTACAAAAACAAGAAACTGTTTAACTGATACTGGAAAACCTGCTGAAAGTCAATCATGTACTTATGTTCCTACTTGCACTACTTCAGTTTGGTCATGCAGTTCTTGGATTCCTACTACTTGTCCATCATATGGCACACAAATAAGAACATGTACAAAGACAACAACTTGTGAAGACAGAAATAACATTGCTCCAGGCACAACCCAACCATGTACTACACAAGTAGCTCAACCAATTCAGCCACCTACATTTATATGTGGTGTAAATTCTAGAAGTACGTGTTTAGTGAATGTAAGGAATGATGATACTTACAATTGTTTACTTGCTGGAGCTACTTATGAAGAAAGGAACATTGCACTAAATCGGGCATTAGCAAGTTGCCGAACTGCAACAAATGCAATAGACCGCTATAATTGTGGACATGTATATTACAGGAGCATAATATTTAATAGTGTATGTAATAGGATTTTTTCTTCTTAATTTACAATAAATATTTTATTTAGGAAAATTTGGTAGATTAATGAATTTTACTGATTCTCGTAATTGATATAAAGAAGATTGAATGAAAATATATCAAGGAGAGTGAAGTAAAGTTGGCAAGTTTATTAACAAGAGAACAAGCAAGACAATTCTTTATAAAGGGATAAATTTTGATTTCAGTAAGAAGAATGAAATTAGAAGATTTAAAGTTAAATCAGAATTTAATGAAAGGCATTAAAGAAATGGGTTATGAAGAGCCCACAGAAATCCAGGAAAAATGCATCCCCATAATTCTTGAAGGGGGGGATATTTTTGGCCAATCAAAAACAGGGTCTGGAAAAACTGCTGCTTTTGGACTGCCTATTCTTGAGAAAATTAAACCTGGAGCAGGAATTCAGGCTTTAATTTTAACGCCTACAAGAGAATTATGCGTGCAAGTAACACAGGCTTTGAATGACTTTGGAAAATATGCCAATACAAAATCAGTCAGCATTTATGGTGGGGTAGGAATTGAACCACAAATAAGAGATTTGAAAAAGGCGGATATTGTTGTAGGAACGCCTGGAAGAATTCAGGATCATCTTGACAGAAAAACAGTTTCTTTCCAAAATATAAAATTTTTAGTACTGGATGAAGCAGACAGAATGTTTGACATGGGATTTGTTGATGCTGTAGAGAGAATTTTAACACACACCCAAAAAAATAAACAGACCCTATTATTTAGTGCAACTATTTCAAAAAATGTAAATCACATATTAAAAAAACACCTAAAAAATCCAGTAATTATCAAAAGCTCAGAACATGTGGATCCAACAAAATTAAAACATAGTTATTACAATATAAAATATTATGAAAAATTCTCCCTACTGGTTCATTTATTAAAAAAAGAAACTTCTGGACTGGCTTTGGTTTTTTGCGCAACAAGGAGAGAAGTTGACTTATTAACAAGAAATTTGAGAAAACAATGGATTAAGGTAATGGGAATTCATGGGGGATTAACACAAAATAAAAGACAGCTGGCCCTGGATCAATTGAAAAGTGAAGATATAAAAGTTTTAGTTGCAACTGATGTTGCTGCCAGGGGATTAGATATTCCAAATATTACGCATGTATATAATTATGATGTTCCCAAAACTTCTGAAGAATATATTCACAGAATAGGAAGAACTGCAAGAGCTGGAGAAAATGGAGAAGCAATTACACTTTTAATTGAAAAGGATTATTCTAATTTTGATAATATATTAAGCAACAGAAAAATTCAGATTAAAAAAGTAGAAGCCCCTAAATTTGAAAAAGTTTATTTTGAAAGAAATATGGAAAGAAAGCCAAGACAACAAATATATGAAAGCAGAAGATTTAACCAGAGATATACAAAAAGAAAAATTTAAATATGGTTTAATTATTGAGTTTTTAATTGGAGGTTTTAAAATGAAGAAAATTTTGACTATATTTATGGCATTTTTATTGATAATAGGATTAAGTCCTGTTTATGCACAAGAATTAGATGCAGATCAAATAGAAGAACAAGGTGGGTTAACTCCTGATTCTGCTTTATATCGATTAGACAGAGCAGCTGAAAAATTAAGCTTATTATTAACATTTGGAAAAACAGCCAAAGCTAAAAAAGGACTAGATCATGCCATGGAAAGAGTTTTAGAAGCAAAGACATTGATTAAAAAAGGAAAAGTTGGGAAATTAGAAGAATTAAAAGAAGAACACAGAAAAAGCGTTGAAAAAGTAAAAGAAAATTTAGAAAAAATAAAGGAAAGAGATTCTGAAAAGGCATTAGAAGATGTTTTAGAAGTAGAACTTAAATTAGAAGAACAAGCTAATGAATTAGAAAAAGTTGAAACTGAATTAGATTTAAAAGTTGTTGGAAAGTTAAATGATGAACAATTGGAAAAGCTAAAATCCCTTTTAGAATCATTAAATATAGATGTTTCTGAAGTAAAAATAAAGGTTAGGGAAGGAAAAGAAGAATTAAAAATAAGAGTAAAGAAAGAAAAGCAGAAGACAGATGAAGAAATAAAACAATTAGAAGAAAAATTTAAAGTTAGAGAAGTTAAAAAAGAAAATGCAGAACAAGCTGTTGAGAGATTAGCACAAAAATTAGAAAAATTAACAGAGATTGCAAACAAGCATAAGGAAAGAGGAAGAGATGTTTCTGAAATTGAAGTAAGATTAAATGAAGTCAGAGAGATTTTAGAGAAATTAAAAACACAGATATCAAACAATGAATTAGACAGTGTAAAAGACTTAATTCAAAAGGCTGACCAATTATTAAATTTCAGGGAAGTTTTCAGGGCTTTGGAAAATGAAGATGAAAACAAATTAAGGGAATTGAAAAGAGAGAAAGAATTAAAGAAAAAGGAATTGGAATCAAAGCTTAAAGAATTGGAGAAAAGAAGAGCTGAGAAATTATCAAAAGAAGCAGAAAAAGCCTTAGAAAGGGCTGAAGAATTGGGAGAAGATGAAGATAGAGAGGAAGAAAATAAACCAGAAAGAGGGGCAAAAGCAGAATCAGAAAGAACTGAAAATTAGGTTGCAGTTCGTGAGAAACCTGAAGAATAAGCTCCTGTAATTTCTGAAAGAAAAGAGAAAAGCCATTAGTTCCTGAACAATAATTTTTATTATTTTCTATGCATTTTAAATATCTTTTATTACTTATTAATAACTACAAAAACGAAAGCTTTATATATGAGTTCTCTATCTAGTAGTAGTAATATTTAAAGGAAATAAAACAAATGATAGTACAAGATCACTTTTTAAAAAAATTAAGGGCTGCCTTTGACTTAAATATTTACGAAGTTAAAATATGGACTGCTTTGCTCTCAAGGGGGGTAGCAGCTGCAGGTGAGTTAAGTGAAATTGGTGATGTACCAAGATCAAGAGCTTATGATGTTCTAGAAAGTCTAGAAAAAAAGGGATTTATTATAATGAAACTAGGAAAGCCAATAAAATATTTGGCTGTTAAACCTGAAGAAATTTTAAAAAGGGTCAAAACAAGCATCCAAATCGAAGCTGAGACAAAAATAAAGAGTATTGACATGATAAAAGAAGAAGGATTATTCAAAGATTTAGATCTTTTATTCAAGCAAGGTGTTGAACATATTGATCACACATCATTATCAGGAAGCATAAAAGGTAGGGACAATATTTACTTGCATTTGGGTTCTATACTGCAAGATGCTGAAAAACAAGTTATTATTGCTACAAGTGCAGAAGAATTTTTAAGAAAATTACAAACTTTAAGATTAAGATTCAAAAAATTAGGTTCAAAGGGTATAAAGATAAAAGTTGCATTACCAAAAATAACAGAAGACATAAAAAAGGAATTAAAAGAATTGAACAATGTTTTTCAGATTAAAATTGTACCTAATTTAAATTCAAGATTTATCATTGTTGATGGAAAAGATGTTATGTTTATGACAAATGATGACAAAACCGTGCATGAAAGTTATGACACAGCTATATGGGTAAATACACCATTTTTTGCAAAGTCATTAGAAAGTATGTTCAATAGTTTTTGTGATAGTATTAAATAGTCACCTCTTTTTCCCGGAAGTAAGCTCAATCCTTATCTTCTTCTTGAAAACAAGGATTGGGCTTGCTTCTAGGGTTTAATAAAAAAAAGTAGTTCCGAAAGTAAAGAAAAATCTAATTCTTGGAGAAAAAGTTATTGGCGAAATAACATAGAAAGAACAAGATTGCTCACAAGGATAGGCTTTTGGCGTCAAAATCAGAAAAAGCTTGCAGTTCAAATGCTTGAAAATGAGGCTTTTGAACCTTATACAATAATTTTGGGCGATAAATTGCTCACTTTTTCACTTTCGGAACTACTTAAAAATTAATAAAGTTTATAAATAACTTATTTTTTAGAATTTCTTGAGGACGGTCATAGTGGCTGGGTTCCACCCGATCCCATAATCAATTAAAGATTGGGAAATTCGAACTCGGAATAAACATAGAAATTATATGTTTACGAGATAGTTAAACCAGCCAACGTTTCAGATGGTACTGGTCTATGCATCGGGAAGTCTGAGATGCTGTCCCATTTAAATTATTAATGGATTGAAGCTCTCTTTTTAATTTTTTAAAATGTTAAATAATTTCTGTTAAACCTAAAATTGTTTCATGGGTTTTTACCATGTCTTTGCTATTAACTAAAATTAAGAATTCTGGGGGACATATTAAAATCTCATTAATGTTTATATTATGAATTGATATATCATTTGCAATTTCTGCCAATATTCCTTTCTGCTTTAATACTTTATCTGTCAAAAGAATGCTAATTTCTGAAAGATCATCCTCAATCTTCTTTATTTTTCCATGAAATAAATCTTTAACATGATTTACATCTTTTTTATCAACAACTATCTTAAAATCTCTTGATCCTTTTACAAAATTTAAACCTTTTAACTCAGATAATTTTGTCAGGTCTTTTAAAGAGAAATTTTTTAATGTTATGCATGTGAGATTATTTCTTGTTGATATTACTGCATCTTTAAACAAGGTTAGAATTCTTTTTTTATCTTCATCCAGTTTTTGTATATCATATCTTCTTATTGAGCTTATTACTGAATCTAGAGAAGTGTTTAAGCTGTATTTTTTTATTAAATATCTGGCTAATGCTCTTATATTAATTAATTTCTGGAATAAATTCCTAGTTACACATATTTCTTTTGACAATAGATTTGACACTGTCTGCTGAACACTGCTCATTTTTAATTGAAAAATAGTAGTCTATATAAAATTTTCTAAAATAAAACAAAATTTAATTATTTGTGTCAAAAATTACAAATTTTAGATATAATTGTCATAAGATATTTAAAGATAATATTAATCTATCTTTAAAGAGGTGCTAAATTAATGACAAGTTCAATAAAATGTGGCAGATGCTATAATGATGAAAAGAATCTCCCCACTCACCAATACATAAAGTTTGGAGTTGTGAGATATGATCTTTGCACCCAGTGCTGGACTATATTTAATGAATGGTTATATGGAAGAGCTTTAAAAGAACCAAAACCAGATTCGGGAAGAATTTATTCTCCAGACATAATTTCTGGAAATGAACCTTCTAAAGCTCTTGTAACTGGAAGAGAACCTGGCAAAAAAATGGAGTTTAGATTAGTTGTTGCAAGAAATTTAGAAATTTGGTTAAGTACTACCAAAGGGAATGCCTTAGAAAGAAAAATAGAGTAGATTAGTTTTTAAACAATTAATTCTTTATTTTTTTAAATGAAAAGTAAAAAACAGATTGCCAAAGAAAGAATCAATGAATTATTTAAAAAGGCAAAAGAAATTTTTCATGAAAATCCAAATTTATCAGACAGGTATGTTGAAATTGCAAGAAAAATAGCAATGAAAGCACAGGTAAGCATTCCTTCTAATTTAAAAAAGAAATTCTGTAAAAAATGTAACATTTATTTGGTGCCTGGAAAAAATCTAAGGATAAGAACCAGGAATAAGAAATTAATCTATTATTGCTTAAAATGCAAAAATATTATGAGATATCCCTATAAATCATAAGTCAATAATTTATGCAACTTAAACCATTTGTTTTTTATAAAATCTTTTTCTAATTTAATCATGTTCTCAAAACCTCTTTTTTTTAATTCTTTTTCTACAATTCCACCTTTATGCGGGTGCTTGTATAATTTTTTTAATGGGCTATTAAAGCCATGAGAATAATGAACTAGTTCGTGAGCTAATGTAATATCAATTATATATTCTGGGATTACTGGATCTTTGAACAATGAATTCACAACTATTTCTGAATTTTTATTCCTTAATAGTTTTATATGGCCAAATTTGTTTCTCCATTTTCCTTTAAATCTGGCATTAACATTATTTGCCTTAGACACATCAATAAATAATAAAGACCATATATGATTTAATCTTTGATTCAACCATTTGTCATCTCTCATAGAATTTCTTTTGGTAAGACTTTTTTTAAAAGTTTCTAAATATATCTTTTGCTTAGTTTTCTGGCATAATAAACAGCTATAAATGAAACCAAAATATAGGCCAATAATATATACAGGGTAGAACCTAAATCTGAGAAACTTAAATTGAAAAGCATTATTTTCTTTAACAAGGACTCACCAAGAACAAATGGATTAAAATCAGCTATCTGCTTTATTGATTCTGGCAATGTTTCCAATGGCAGTATAGTTCCTGATAAGAACAAGAACAGGATTCCCAATGAAAATGCGGCCAAAACAACTGTTTCTTCTGACCTGAACAAATAACCCAACAACATTCCAACAAAAATAAAAAATGTGCTTAATAAAAAGATTGAAATTGATGTTTTTAAGAGGATGGATAACAAATTTTCCCTGAAAAAGTATAAACCAACTCCGAAAATAATTACTAACTGCAAGAACAATATAATTAAATTTGTTACATAATCACTAATAATAAAAACAAAATCATGAGTTGGAGTAATGAAATTTCTGAAATAGGCTGAAGATAATTTTTCACGAACAATTAATATTGAGCTTAATAACAATCCAATAAACATAATAATCAATACAACCAAAGTAGGAAACAAGAAATTAATATTTGTTGTTTTTGTGCTAATTGGATTAATTGCTAATTTGATTGGTGTTGCAATAGATTCTGCACTTGTTGCCTTTACTTTTGATATGTCTGAAGATATTGTTGTTATTGCGTTTTCTATATCCTTTGCTCCCTGAGCATTCTGAGCCAATAACAAATTTGCATCTGAAAGCGATGCTAAAATATTATCTTTTATTGTTGTGGCGTCTTTCATTGTTTTTTCATAATCTTCTGCAACATCAATTGAATCTAAAATTGCCTTGTTTACTTCCCCGAAGAGAGACTCGTTAAAATTATTGTCATCTATTATCTTGTCCAATTTATTACTTATTTTATCAACACCAATTTTTCCAACTGTAAATGACAAATCAAGAGAATTTAATTGGGTTGAGGCTTGGGAAAATTTTGTTTCAAGATTTTTATTTGTATATGCTATTGTGTTGGCTGTCTGAATCTTTGGATTTAATTCTGATTCTGTCTTTGATATTACTGACAGCAAATTGCTTGCCAACTGCTCGCTTAACTCTGTGCTTTTTGTTGAGACTTTCTTTGAGACTGCATCAATAATTGTCCATACTAAATTTATTTTAGAATTATCAACAAAGAACTCCACATTACCAGCAGAACCAACCTGCAAATTTTGTGGTATTATAGCGCAAACATGAATTAAATTATTTTTTAAATCATCAAGGCATTTTTCTTTTGAAGCTATTTTTTCTATTACAAACTGTTTATCTCCCAAATCTTTTAATAATGATTCTGATAATTCTGAATAAGAATCTGAATAAGTGCCTATTTTTATGTTGAACAGGCTTGATGTATTAAAAGCAGCTGATACCAAAAAAACAATAATTAACGGACCTAAAAAGAATATTGTTGAGGAGCTTTTACTTCTTAATATTAACTTAAGGTTCTTTTTTACGAGGCCAAAGAAAGCTGTAACTACTGTTAGACTTCTTAATTTCTTTATTAATTTTTTTGACTTATTTTTTTGCATTTTTTGTTAAATCCTGAAAAACTTCTGACAAGCTAGGCCTTGAGACTTTTAAATTTATGATCTTGTCTTTATTTTGCTTTGCCTTTGACATTATTTTAGGAAGGACTTTTTCAGGCTCTTTTACGTAAATTGTTACTGACTTGTTTTTCTTGATTATTTTGTCTGTTTTTATTCCTTTTAGCAATTGGGTATATTTTCTTGATGAAGTTTCCAAATGAATTTCAAAATCTCTTGAATATTCTTTTTTTAACTGCTCAGGGGAACCTAATTTTACAATTTTTCCATTTGATATTACACCAACAACATCACAAATATTTTCTACTTCTCCCAACAAATGAGATGTCATGATAATTGTTTTATCTTCTCTGTTGATTTTTTTTATCATATTGATAACTTCTTTTCTCAAATTAGGGTCTAAGTCTTCTGTTGGCTCATCCAATATAAGAACATTAGGATCATGAATTAGGGAACAGGCAATATCCAATCTTCTTTTCATACCAGTGCTCAGATTTTCTGCCAAAGTTTTTCTTGCTTCAAATAAACCAACTAATTTCAACAAAGAGTCCATTCTTGAATCAATAAATTCGCCTATCAAACCATATAATTGGCCAAAATATCTTACATTTTCTTCTACATTCAATCTTCCATAAAAACAATTTTCCTGAGAAGCAAATCCAAAACTTTTTCTTATTGCCTTATTGTATTTTAAGACGTCTTTTCCATCAAATGAAACAGATCCTTTTGTTGGCTTGTAAAAACCTACAATTAATTTCAACAAAGTTGTCTTTCCTGAACCACTTACGCCAACCAAACCAAAGATTTTTCCTTTTGGAATTGTCAATGAAATATTATTTAGAATATTATTCTCTCCGAAGCTTTTGCTTATTGTATTTACTTTTATTGTCCCTGATAATTTTACTGAATTATCTATTATTTCTACTTTTTCTTTTGGCTCTTTTTGATCTTTATTAAAGAATTTTTTATAATAAGATAAATTTACATTTTCCAATATCTTTTTATATGGAGAAATAGCCTTCTGAATAACCTCTTTTGATATTTCCGGATACTTAATCATCAAGATAGATAATAGAAAAAGAGATATTTAAAGGTTATGCAAAAAAATATAAAGGATTAAAGTTGTATAAATTAGTGGTGATTTGATGAGTGCTGAAATTTTTATTGTTAATTTAGTTAAGATAATTTCTGTTGTTGTTGCCGGACATATTATATTAACAAAGATTATTCCTTTATTGGATAACATTTTAAAGGGTTTAATAAAAGACAATAAAGTTGTAGATGGGTTTACTTCTTTATTAGGAATTCTAGTTATTGTCCTGGCAAGCGTTAAAATTATTGAATTTGCAATTGCTACTGGAAATAAGGTTATTGGATATTTGGATGTTTTAAAACCTGGGCTTGAATTAATTTTAAGTTTGGTGCCTTATTTTGGATATTTATTTGGAGCTCTGGTTTTAATAATAGCTGTTAGAAGTTTTAAGAAATAGAGATTTCAACAATATATTTTGCTTTTTTCTTTGGAATTGCTATTGTAAAAGGCTTTACTTTTTTTCTAAAATCAACTATATTTTTATTTTTATCAAGCCAATAAACCTCTATTGGAAAAAAAACAAAGAACATATGGATTATTGCATTTATTCTTGATTCTTTTTTCAGAACAAGAATCAAATTTTTTCTTTTTGAGAACATTAAACCACGGAATTTTGAGAAAAATGAATTACAGAAGATTAGGTTGTGGTTATCAAAATCAAATCTCATAAAATTAATATTTTTATTAAATATTTAAACATTAGTTTCCTTCATTATTAAAACAGCTGTTAAATAACAAATGCTCATTAACAGAATAAATGTCAAATTTGAAATTGTCATTAAATAATTTACATAAACAACGTAATTGTGCAAAAAAGAAGGGAATAGATTTCCTATTATGAATTTTCCTGAATCCAAGAAAATTATAAATGTATACAGGAATAAAAAGACCAATCCGAATAAATAGACATCAGTGCTTTTACTTAACTGATCTGGCTGAAACTGCTTATATTTTATTAGGAAGATTAAGCTTAATATTATAAATACTGAACTTAAAAGATACATGGTAAAATACAAAATTTCAAGAGTCATTGCTCCTCCTGCAAATTATTTTTTTTAATTACTGCCTGCAATGTTGATATTTTTTTTCTTAAGTTTAGGTTTTCAGATTCTGCTGATTTTAATTTTTTATTTAATTCGAGAATTTCCCTTTGCTTTAACAAGATATTTTCATTTTCTTCATCCAGTTTTTGCTTGAATCTTGAAAGCTCCTTTTTTTCTTTTTCCAGATCTGAAAAATCTAATTTTAACTTTGCCTTTTCCTTGTTTAATTCATCTTCATAATTTAAAAAGCCCTTTTTCTTTTCTTTTATTTCCCCAGATTCTTTTTCTGTCTTTAATCTTAGCTTCTCTATTTTTTTGCTTTCTAATTCCAATTTATCTTTTAATTCATCTAATTTATCCTGTTCTTTTGTCAATAATGAATTTTCTTTTTTGATATTTTTCCATTCATTTTTTAGATCTATTTTTCCCAGTGAAATCTCTTCAGATTTTTGTTTATAGAACTCAATGTTTTTTTCAACAGCTTTTTTTTCTTTTTCTATTAAGTATTTCTGCTTATTTAATAATTTTAATTCTGGCTGGATTACTTCCCTTACAAATTCCAATTTTAAAGGATCATCTTGTTTTTTGTTTAATATGTCCTTTAAAACACCAATTCTTTCTTCGTGCCTTGATTTATATGTTAAAAAACTAGATACAAACAAAGCTCCTGAAGCAAGGAAAATAAGAGTTACTTTTAATATTAACCCTATTGATCTGGGAATAAATGATATTGCTTCTATTATAAATGGAAAGCTAGTTGTAAATACCAAACTTACTAGGAAAATATTAGTTGAAAGGAGAATTTTATCTTTTGATTTTATAGAATACCACAAAAAAGCAGTTGTTATAATAATAAGAGCTATGATATATTTCTGCATTAATAAAATTGTATTTAGCAATTCCCCCATCATTTACTCCTTTAAAATAATGAGAGGTTATTATACAGAAGTAGTATATAAGATTTATTGTTCTATTATTTGAAATTCTCTAAATAAGCTTCTAAATATTCTCTTTCTTCACTAGTTAAATCCGCGGCTAAAAATACTTCCAAATTTGAACTGGGTGAAATTCATTTTTTCCATCTAAAAGTCCTTTAAAATTATATTGAAAAAATTATTCTTCTATGAATTTTTCCAATTTAACAGGCAGTTCATCATCTGATTTTATAATGCCCTTTGATTTTAAAAATTCTTTTGCAAATATCCAAAAAAACAATCCGAGGCTTTTTTTGCCTTTATTATTGCAAGGAATTACTAAATCAACAAAATTAGATTCATTGTTTGTGTCGCATAGGGCAATTACTGGAATCCCCATTTTAATTGCATCAAAAATAGCATTTCTGTCTGGCCATGGATCTGTTACTAACAAAACCTTTGCTTCTATGAATTTTTCAAGATTAGGATTTGTCATAATGCCTGGAGGATATCTTCCTGCAAAACACCTTATTCCTGTTGCTTTTGCAAACAGCTTTACAGCATCAATGCCGTTTTCCCTTCTTCCTACGATTAAAATATCTTCTTTATTGAAATTGCACAAGAATTTAATAGCAATATTCATTCTTTCGTCTATTTTCTGGACATTTAAGACAGCAAGACCATCTGGTCTTATTCTATAGATGAATTGCTCCATGTATTTTGTCCTGAATTTTGTACCTATGTGAACTCCTACTTTTAGATAAGTGTCTAAAGGCACTAATAATTGCTGTTCTGCCATATGCTTTTTTTGATAAGGAGAATATTTAAAGTTATCTAAATAAGAACCTTTTTTAGGAAAAAAGATTCACCAAAAAAGACAGGGGAAAAGCGTTTACGGAAAAATAGGACTGAGATTTTTATTATCTCCTAAAAAGTGATAGAAAAAGAATTTATCTGAAAGACAGGATTAACAATATAACTGATGCTATGACAAGTGAAAAGTAAAGAAATTTATTTCCTGCTATAATTTTAGAGCCGTCAAATGGAAATATAGGGATTAGATTGAACAAAGCCAACCACGAATTTATAGCGAAACCAAAGCTTGAGATTAATTCAAATCCTGAAACAAAACTCAACCAAAGAAAGACAATAGCAATCAATATATTCATCAATGGGCCTGCTGCCGCAATCTGCGCATATCTTTTTTTATCAACATAACCCTGGATCATTACTCCGCCAGGAGCTGCAAAAATAAACCCTAAAAAAGCAGTTGCAATTGCTATTAATAACATTTTATTGTCTGCTCGAAATTCTGCGAAACACCTATATTTTTGGGCTATATATTTATGAGCTAATTCATGTAATAAAAATCCAATTCCTACTGTAAAGATAGACATTAAAAAATTTGGCAATAAATTATTGATGTTTCTTGTGTATAGAATTGCAAAAGCTAAAGATATTGCCAACCACGCTTTTAGTATATCTTTTTTTTCTATTGGGGAAAATATTAATTTCATTAAATTAAATATAGTTTTGTACATTTTAAAGATTTGTAAAGGTTTATATAAAATAGGCTTTGCCTTAAAAGTCTTTGAAAAGTAAGACTTCTCGTGCAGAATAAATAGTTTTCGGGCATAGAAACTATTAAATAATAATCTAAGTTTAGAGTTGATAAGGAATTATTAGAGCAAAAAAAGTAATATTAATAATACCTAAGACATCAGGGTAAAACGTACTTACAATGTACATCACTTACCCTGATGGTAGCCACTTAGGTGCCATATGACTATTATGTTTTTGATAGATGAATTAATCTCATATCAACTTCTTCTTTTACTATCTCTTTTTTTATTT
>JAGWAC010000033.1 GCA_018302125.1 Candidatus Woesearchaeota archaeon
AGTGTACTGTGATTATATGGCTGGGAAGTGCTTGGGGTGCATGTGATATTCCTGTTTTGGATGTTGATTTATTAATACAATGGGGACATTCTGAGTGGGATGCTTTGTAAATGGAAGAAGAACCAAATTCGAGATTAGCAAAAGACTATTGGGATTTTATAAAAAACTCAAATCCAGGCAGATCTTTCTGGTGCTTAGTAATTTATAGAAACCAAAGAGAGGCAATAAGAAAAACAAGTGAGAATATAGAAGAATATTATAGAAAAAATAGCAGTTTAAAAGGTTTAAGTGTTAAAGGAGTAGGCAAAAAAACAAAGAGAATTCTTGAAAGAATTTTAGCAGATGAATCTTTTTTAAGTTAAATTATTTTTTTCTAAGAAATTTAAAATTATTTTTATTTAATACGAGTGAAGAGATGATAATAGCAATTCCCAAGATTAATGCTGCTCCTGTATATTTAGCTTCTGTTATGTAGACTGTTTTTTCTGGAATTACCAGTTTATAACAAGTATGTTTCACAGTGCAGGTTTCATCTTCATTGCAATCAGAATTATTTAAGCATTCCCAACCACCTATCCAGCTTATTAAAATTAAACTTATTATAATTAGAATAACAATTAAAGTCCCAGATTGTATCTTAAATTCCCCCATTAATAACTACCTACTGGGCTGACTGCCGGATTTGGATAAAATTCTTCTGTAAATGTCTTCTTTCTAGTCATAAATTCTGAATCTGCTGGATTATTTTTATGGTGTTTTTCATGCTGCAAAACTTTATCTCTGTCCGAGCCCCTTAATGAATCTAATAAAATTATTCTTCCACTATAGGTGAAAGTAATCCCAAAGGTAGTTCCCTCACCTAAATTATTCCCAAAAAGATAAGCATTAGCTTCGAAAATATCTTCTTCAGGATCATATAATTCAAAATCTGTAGGATAGTCTTTTGGTGGCTCTTCTATTAATTGATGATTTTTCTGATAAAAAGGATTATTTAAAATCTCTTCCAGATCTATTTCTGATTTTACCATAATTTTTTTATTTCTGGTTCTTTTTTTCTTTTAATTATAAATATTATTAATGCTATGATTATTAAAATTATTGCTATTATTCCCACAACCAAATACAATAAATAATTTGCAGGATTTTTTTCTGAGATTTCCTGCTGTTCTGGAGTTTGTTCTTGAATCTCTATTTGTTGATTAATATTTTCTTTTATTTCTTCCTGTGAATTTTGGGCAGTTTCTGTTATTGGTATTGATGGGGTTGTGCTTTTGAATTCCTCTATTTTATTGCCAAGAGATTTTATTGTTATACTTGCAACCCGGCTTCTTATTGCATTTACTGTAAAAGAAACATCAAAAACACCGTCTTTATCAACATCTCCTTTTCTTGTCTGAGAGATTGGAATTAAAATTGTATTTTGTTTATTGTCAATAGACATATTTACAGAATCCTGTGTTATTTCTAGAACTTTGAATTTATGCTTTTCCAGGCTATCTGATTTTGGATTTCCTATTCTTATACTAGTGCTTTCAACAACAAGTAATATTTTTTCTTCGTTTTTTCCAAAATCTTCTATAAATCCTTCTAAGGGAATTTCTTCTTGCGAAAATACATTATATGCAAGAATTAATAAAAATAAAAGAAAAAAAGCTCTTTTTTTCATATACTTTTAGTGTCCGTGGCAGCATGTACAACCATGACTTTCTTCTTCAGTTTCTATAACTTTATTTTTTTCTTCTTCTAGTTCTCCCATGCACTGGCATTTTGAACCTTTAAAGTTCTTGTTTGCACCTTGCTGACAACATGAATCATCGTCTTTCATTTTTATCCCTCCTAAACTTTTTTTGAAAAAGTTTAATGAAAAATTATTCAAAAATTATATTTTACAAACGCTGCATTTTTTCAATATTCTGTCTTTTGCTATATTCATAGCAACTGTTCTTGGGCTTATATTTTTCTTTTTAGCCTGTTCTAGAACTAATTTGCTGTTATTTATAATCTTTTCTTTTACAATTTTAAACATTTTTTCTTTAGAACCACCGATATATTCAACATAAGAACTTATAACGCCCCCAGCATTTGCAACAAAATCAGGAACTACCAATGTTTTTTTCTTATGAAAAAACTCCTCTGTTTCTGCTGTCATTGGGATATTACTGCCTTCAATAATTAATTTTGCTTTTACTTTATCAACATCACCAACTTTTATTAAATCTGGAATTGCTGCTGTAATTAAGACATCAACATCCAAATTGATTATGTTATTTGAAGGAAGAACTTTTCCGTCATTATAATTTGTAACTGTACCTTTTTCTTTTTTTGCCTTATCTAATTTCTCAAAATTCAAGCCGTTTTTATTATAGATTACTCCTTTTGAATCTGATACTCCAACTAGTTTAATTCCTTCTTCTGATAAAAATTTGCAGACAAACCAGCCAACATTTCCAAAACCTTCTACAGCTACTGAAATCTTATCTTTTTTTAATTTTAAATGATCTAGAGCAATTAACATTGAATTAAAAACACCAAAACCAGCACTTCCCAATTCATGTGGAAGACCACCCATTTTCAATGGTTTTCCAGTGCAGACTTTTTTATTTTTTAATGCTTTAGAAAACCAACCCATTTCTTCTTCCCCTATGTTCATGTCCGGGCCAGCAACATACAATTTAGGACAATATTCTTTTAATGCCAATGCAAAAGATTCTATAATTTCTTTCTTTTTTTCTTTTGTAATTGTTTTGTCATCTGCAACAATACCTGCTTTTGCTCCTCCAAAAGGAAGACCTGCCATTGCATTTTTATATGACATTGTTCTTGCTAATTTTGCCACTTCAGGCAAATCTACTGTTGGTGTCATTCTGATGCCTCCTTTTCCAACACCTAAAGCAAGATTATCTAGAACAACATAACCATGCATTCCAACTTTTGGATTATAAACCTGAAGAACTTTTTCTGGACCTAAATCATCAAATTCAAACATGGATTACACCTCTTAATTTATGTGAAATTTATTATAATTTAAATGTTTTTATTATTTAGAGATTAATAATTACTTTTCCTGCCAAATATGACAATGAAGCTGCGATTAAACAAATTACAGCTAATTCAAGACCGCTTACAAACCAGTTTCTTCCGGTTGATCTTGATTTTAATATACCAATTATAAATAAAACAATTAATGCAAAAACAGTCCCCATTAATAAAGGAAAAGAGGCCTGGAAAAAGAAAAAAGGCAGAATTGGAAATAAACCACCAATTATGAAAGACAGACCATTAGTTAAACCCATTTTCTTGGGATCTTCAAAATTTTCTTCTATGCCTATTTTTTCATGGATTAATGTGTCTAACCATGTAGCTTTATGCTTTGTAATTTTATTTACAATCAAATTTATTTCTTTTTTATTAAAACCCTTTTTTCTGTAAAGATCTTTTAATTCTTTTATTTCAATACTTGGAATGTCCTCTATTGATTTTTTTTCTTTTGCAATTTTTGATTTATAATATTCTTCTTCTGATTTTGTTGAAATATATGCGCCCAGACCCATTGATATTGATCCTGCTACTATTTCTGCCAAACCACCAAGAATAATAATATTATTTGAGATTAAAGCACCTGATAATCCAGCTAATAAAGACAATGTAGAAACAAGCCCATCATTTAAACCAAAAATAAATTCTCTTAGTAAGCTGCCTTGTTTTGCTGTTAATGAAACCTCTTTTTTCATTAATTTAATTTCTGGTTTTGTTCTATATATAATTTACTTTTCTATTAGTAGATGGGAAAGTGAAATAGTGGAAACTGAATCAACTAAATCATTCTGTTTTCGTCTATAATTTCTCAATCTTTCTTTAGATTTAAACCATTCAAGATTTCTTTTTCTTAATTCACTTTTCCTTTGATTAATAATCTCTCTCATTTTTATATTTCTTAATTTTAGTTTAAGTTTGATTTCAGTTTTATGCTGTTCATAATAATTTGATTCCCTTTCAAGAATAGACTCTTTATTTTTTAAATATGCTTCTTTTTGTCTTAGTCTGACTTGTTTTCTATTTTTCAAATAATAGCTCTTACGATATTCTTTAATGCGAGATTCAACGGTTCCTAAAAACAAGTCTTTTAATCCTGATTTAATCATTTTATTCTGTATACTATCTTTTTCCTTTTCTTTTTTATAGTCATCAAAATCAACTTCCTTTTGTCTTTTATTCCATTCTCTGAAATTTTTATTTTCAATTTCCATTTGAGGAAACAATCCGCTACATAATGAGCATTTGTACTTTCCTCTATTTGTAAGAAGAACTAAACTATAATTACAATTTGGACATTGTGGGTTGAACATTACCTAAACAAATACACTTGCTTAAACTTGTAGCCCAAGGAAAAATTAAATATAAAAAAGTTGGAAGACAAAACCAGTTCTGGTTAAATAAAAAATATAAAGAAGAATTTAAATAATTATTAACTTATTTTCCTAAATTTACAGAAAATACAATTTTCACTAGATTTAGGAATTGAACTTTTTATAATTTGAATAGCCTCTTTAAGCAAAGTTTCAGCAGATTTAATATCAATATATATTTTTATCAATTCTGTTTTAAACAGAAAATTACCATCTGATAATATTTTTTCTAGAATATAAAAAAGCAAGTAACTAAAATTTTCTGTTTCATACCCATTCTTTCTTAGAAGAAGATTATAAATGTTTAATTTATCCTGAAATTGATTTAAAGTTAGGAAAAAACGCTAAATTTACAAATAAAGATTTCTTAGATGTTTTATCATATATTGCTAAAACAAAAAGACAATATTTTAATTAGTTTTAAATTACTTTCTATCTACTGTCTATTTTTTTTAAATATCTTAAGACAACTATGACTACAGATATTACAACAGAGACAAAAAGTATTTTTGTTAATTCATTTACATTTTCTATTGGCATTCCTTTCAGTATTTTAGGAAGGAATAATGCTCCTAAAATTAAAAAAGGTATTATAAATTCTAGTTTGTTCTCCATTTTAACCTTTTTATAAAAAAGCTTAACCAAAAAACCATTTAGTAAATTATAAATATATCTGAATCTTCTTTTTATTATGGCAATTGAAGTAGACAAAAGGAGAATGAAATTATTTCAATGTGAGGTTTGTAAATTTAACTATATTGAGAAAACAATGGCTGAAAAATATGAAGACTGGTGCAAAAGACACAATTCCTGCAATTTAGAAATAACAAAAAATGCTATAAAATGATAATCTAAGAAAATAATTTATTTCATAGTAATACTTCGTTGCTTGCAACGGAGATAGTAACTACTAAAAGTTGTAACTTCTCCCATTTATAAATACTACTGGACAAATCTACTGGACATTTCAGATGCCCGCCTAGCGCTTATATAGTAAATTGTCTTATTCTGACTTTATGAAAAAGAGAGTTACTCTAAAACTTAAGATTCCTAATAATAATTTATTAGTAGAATCTATGAAAACTTATTCAGAAGCAATTTCTTTTATTACAGAACAAGGCTATCAAAGAATATATGCCATTAGATTTTGACAAGAGAACATTTACTTTTTCTTATAGCAAGGTAAGATTAACAACAATTAATGGAAGAATAGATATTCCAATAGAAATCCCAGAATATTATAATAAATACTTGGACTGGAATTACCAAACAGCAAGATTAATCTATGATAAAAGAAAAGATCAAACTTATTTACATATAACTTTCTCTAGAGATTTTAATAAAGTAGAAAATAATGGAGAAATTATTGGTATAGACTTAGGAATTAACAATATAGCAGTAACTTCAAATAAACAATTCTATAATTCAAATAAAATTAAACAAATTAAATCTAAATTTAGATATCTAAGAAGCAGATTGCAGTCTAAAGGCACAAAATCTTCCAAAAGATTATTAAAAAAGATATCAGGAAGAGAGAAACGTTTTATGAGGCAATGCAATCATGAAATCAGCAAAGAAATAATATCACCTTTAAACCCAGGAGATACAGTAATATTAGAGAAACTAAATGGAATAAGAAAAATAAAAGGAAATAAAAAACAAAGATACTGGCTAAATTCCTGGAGTTACTATCAATTACAGAAATTTATCCAGTATAAAGCAGAATTAAAAGGAATTAAAGTTAATTATGTAAATCCAAGAAATACAAGTAAAATCTGCAGTAAATGTCTGAGTTTAAACACAAAAAGAAATAAATCTTGCTTTGAATGCTTAAATTGTAATTATAAATTAAATGCTGATCTAAACGCTTCTTATAATTTAAAGTTATCTGGCAAGAACCTTTTGGAAAAAGATTTACCAAAAGTCCTAATAACTAAGGCTGCTGTAAACCAGCCGTGCATTCCAAGTGTTGATTGCAAAGCCATTTTGTGGAATTGAGCATGAGCTTAGGAATAACGCTCAGGC
>JAGWAC010000002.1 GCA_018302125.1 Candidatus Woesearchaeota archaeon
GACTTTTAGAAGAGTTTAAAAATAAACTTTTTTAAGAGCAATATAGGAGTAAAGAATATGAGATTTGAGAATAGAGACGGTCCTAGAAGGGAAGGCGGATTTCAAAGGGAAATGCATGAAATAACATGCGCAGACTGCGGACAAAAAGCAACTGTACCTTTCAAGCCACACCCAGACAAGCCGGCTTATTGCAGAGAGTGTTATAACTCTAAACACAAGAAACAATAAATTTGAATTCTTGAGTAAAAAATTGAGGAAAATTTCTTTTTTGTTTTTTTATTTTTTTCTTTTAGCTAATTTAATGTTCTTTGAATGATTAAGGTTTAATGATACCAGGAAAGCTATAAAGGACAAAGCAGCCATTGTTAAAAATAAAGTTTTAAAACCATAAGCAGCTGCTAAATAACCTCCTGACAAAGCTGAAATTGAGCTTATCATATAACCTACAGCTTCCCAGTCGCCCCATTCTGAAACATATTTTCCTTTGTCCAGATTTTTAGAATATAATCCATCATAAACTGGAGATAAAATTGCTATTGCTATTCCAAATAAAACTTCTATAAAATAAAGATGAAATGGTTTTGATACAAAAATATAAAGAAAAAAAGCTATTGCATTTAGCAAATAACCAAAAGATAAAAAATATTCTTGGTGCTTGACATTATCCTCAAATCTTGAAATTAATAATACAAGTATTCCTGAAACAAAAGTAAAGATTGCTATTGCATAACTCGCTTCTAATATCCCCCCACCTATTTTTTCAACAAAAATAGCATAAATCGGGCTTAGCATGCTAAAAGCAAATGTTGAGAAACAATAAGTAGCCAGAAGCACCTTCAGCTCTTTTTTCATAATATATTCTTATTTTAGTGAATATATAAAGATTATTTTTTTAATTTAAGAAGTTCTAGTTCCTGTTCTGTTAAATCTTCTAGCCTCTTATTTTTTTCTTCTTTAGAAATTAAAACATTTCCTTTAAAGTCTATTTTTATATCAACTGCATCATATTTTCCGTTGTTATCAGTATCTAAAAGATTATAAGAAGAAACTTGGGTTATTACTGGATTCCCATTCGGGTCTTTAAGCACTGTTTTAATTCTTGTGGTTCTTCTGGTTTCAAGAAAATTGTATGCTTTTATTATAGAAACTCCTACACAATACAAACCAACTGCTAATGTCAAAGCACTGAAAATATATTCTGATCTTCTGTTCATTTTTATGCTTGCAATAATTTTTCATAACCCTTATTTTCAAGCTCTATTGCAAGGTCATGAGAACCTGATTTTTTAATCTGACCATCTACAAATACATGCACTTGATCTGGTTTTATATATTGTAGAATTCTATTATAATGAGTGATTAAAAGAATACCCATATTAAGATTATTTTTTATATGATTAATACCATCTGCAATTACCTTTAATGAATCTATGTCTGTACCTGAATCTGTTTCATCTAAAATTGCAAATTTGGGCTCTAAAACTGCCAATTGCAATATCTCTGCTTTTTTCTTTTCTCCTCCTGAAAATCCTTCATTCAAATATCTTCTTGAAAAAGAATCATCCATTTTTAACAAAGCCATTTTTTCTTTTAATAATTTGTAAAAATCAATAACTGGAATATTTATGTTTTTTAATGTATTATATGCTGTTCTTAAAAAATTAGACAATGTAACACCAGAAATTTCAGCAGGATACTGGAATGACAAAAACAATCCTTTTTTTGCCCGATCTTCTGGCTTTGCTTCGGTTATATCTTCATTATTTAAAAAAATTTTTCCTTTAGTAATTGTATATTTTGGAGAACCCATTAATACATTTGCCATTGAACTTTTGCCTGAACCGTTTGGACCCATCAATGCAACTACTTCGCCTCTTTTAATTTTTAGATTAACTCCTTTAAGCAACTCTTTGTCTTCTAATGAGACATGCAGATCCTGAATTGTTAATTCTTCTGACATTTAACCTTTTTAAGAAAAAGTTTAATCAAAAAGTTACATATACACTTTTTTGTCAACTTTTTCTACAATCCCCCCTTCATAAATTTTTACTGCTGTTCTTACAGTTTCCAAGCAAAGCAAAGCACATTTTACACGCACTGGACTTATTGAAATGCTTAACAAATCAAAAACATGCTCTTTTGATATATTTTTAATATTTTCTATTGGCTTTCCTTTTAATTCTGACAATAACATTGAGGCAGCAGCCATACTAATTGCGCAGCCTTTTCCATGGAATTTTATATCTTTAATGATATTATTTTCTACTTTAATTTCAATAGTTGTTTCATCTCCACACAAGGGATTAAATTCCCTATGCTGAACATCAAACTTTTCCAATTTCCCAAAATTTCTTGGATGTGTATAGTGATCAATGATATTTTCCCTGTAAATACCTTCTCCGGCATAATTTCTGTCTATAATTTCTGTCATTTTTTGAAAGTTCTCCTTACTTTATCTAATGCTAAAATAAATTTATCAATTTCTTCTTTAGTATTATAAAAAGACAAACTAACTCTGCAAACTGCTGGTTCTTTTAAAACTTCCCTTACCAAAGGCATTGCACACATATGTCCAGCTCTTATTGCAATTCCTTCTGAATCTAAAATAGAGGCTACATCATGTGGATGTAAATCTGAAATATTAAAAGATATTAAGGAAGATCTGTTTTTAGAGCCATATATTTTTACATCTTTTTGCTCTGATAATTTTTTGTATAGATAATTTGTCAAATATTTTTCATATTCTTCTATTCTTTCAGGACCAATTTCATTTAAGTAATCTATAGCAGAACCTAAAGCAACAGCTTCTGCAATTTGGGGTGTACCTGCTTCAAATTTCCAGGGCAACTGATTGAAATTTGTATATTCAAAAGTAACTTCTCTGATCATATCGCCGCCATATAAAAACGGAGCCATATTCTTAAGCAAGTGTTTTTTTCCATATAAAACTCCGATTCCTGTCGGACCATATATTTTATGACCTGAAAATGCCAAAAAATCAACATCCAAATCTTTTACATCTATTTTCATGTGGGGAACAGATTGTGCGGCATCAACTATTAATAAAGAATTATTTTCATGCACTATTTTTGCAATTTCTTTTACAGGATTAATTGTGCCAAGAACATTTGAAATATGAACTAAAGAAACTATTTTTGTTTTTTTATTTAATAATTGCTTTAAATGATCTAAATCTAAATTGCCTTCTTTATCTATTTTTACAAAATTTAATTTGAAATTTTTTGATTTAGCCAATTGCTGCCATGGAACAAAATTAGAATGATGCTCCATTTGTGAAACTATAATTTCATCGTTTTCCTTTAGATTATTAAATAAAGAGTAAGCCAATAAATTCAAAGATTCAGTAGTATTTTTAGTAAATATAACTTCTTCAAATTCAGCATTAATAAAATCAGAGACTTTTTTATGAGCTTCTTCGTATAATAAAGTAGATTCTTCTGCTAATTTATGAATGCCTCTATGTATATTTGCATTGTGGGTTTCAAAAAATTTATTTAATGTTTCAATTACTATTTTTGGTTTTTGTGTTGTGGCTGAATTGTCAAAATAAATTAATGGTTTGTTATTTACTGTTCTTGCAAGTATTGGGAAGTCTTTTCTTATTTTTTCTACATTAAATTGTTTTGTTAATGAAATTTCCATTTTACAATTTTAATGAGATTGCTTTTCTCAAGTCCTTTCTTACTTCTTTTAATTTGATTTTTCTAATTATAGGATCAAAAAAACCTTTTATCATTAATTTAGAAGCTTTGTCTTCTGGAATTCCTCTTGATTTTAAATAAAATAATTTTTCTTTATCTAACTTAGAAACTGTTGTACCATGCGAACATTTAACATCATTGTTGTCAATTTCTAAACTTGGTATTGGATCAATTTCAGCTTCCTGGCTTAATAATAAAGCATCTTGCTTCTGATAGCCATTTGAGCCTGAAGCATTTTCAGCTATTTTTACAAGGCCATTAATAATAACTTTGGATTTGTTATCTAGAGCTCCCCTTACAACCATATCAGATTTTGTATGCTTTGAATTATGGAAAATTGAAGATGATAAATCAAACTGCTGATTCTTATTTGTGAAAAATAAATTAAAAACATTTGTACTGGCTCCTTCTTTTTCCAATTTTGTAATTGTCTCTGACTTAGTTAATTTACCACCTAAATCAAAATTAATCCAGTTAATATTAGCATTTTGATGAACCAAAGCTCTTTTTGTTGAAAATGTAATTGTGTTTTGAGACAAATTCTGGAAAGAACCATAATTTAAATTAGAATTATTATTTACAATAATTTCTGTTATTTTTGTTTTGTAAGATTTTTCATTATTATCTGAGACTTCTTCTTCAAAAATTGTTAAAGAGCTGTTTTCATCTACAATTATTAGATTATGTTGGAATTCAAAGTTATCATTTATGTCTTTTAATTTTATGGGTTTTTTAATTACAGTATTTTTAGGAACGTAAATAAAAAGACCTTTATTCCATAATAATAAATTTAAGGCCTCAAATTTTCCTAAAACTGGAAAGCATGTTAAAAAATGTTTTTTTACTAATTCTTCATGTTTAAACAAGGCATCAGATAAATTTTCAATTACTATTGTATTGTCTTTGGGAAGATCAATTAATTTTTTTTCAGGAATCTTTATTTCAGAAAAATTAATATCAGAAGAATTAATATTGATTGTTATTCCATATCTAAATTCTGGAAATGGCATTGAATTAAAAATTTCAAGAGCATTTAATCTTTTTTCTTTCATCCAATGAAGCTCTTCATATTCCTGAATATCTTTAACCAATTCTTTTTCTGTAAATTTTAAATTAGACATTTTAACCTAATGATTTATCCATCTCCAATTCTATTAATCTGTTTAACTCAACAGCATACTCTAAAGGCAATGCTTTTACAACAGGCTCAATAAAACCAGCAACTATCATTTTCATTGCCTGTTCTTCTGACAAGCCCCTTGATCTTAAATAGAAAATTTGCTCATCACTTATTTTGCCAACTGTTGCTTCATGAGCAATATCTGTTTCTTTGTTTCCTATTTCCATATAAGGAAATGTATTTGATTTAGATTTTTCATCTATTAACAAGGCATCACACTGGACAGCTGCTTTTGTATTTGTTGCATTTTTAGAAACTTTTAACAAACCTCTATATGATGTAATTCCGCCATCTTTGGCAATGCTCTTTGATCTTGTTATTGATGTTGTTTCAGGAGCCAAATGATAAATTTTTGTACCAGTATCTTGATTTTGATCTTTACCTGCAAAAGCGATGCCCAAGAAATCTGATCTTGCTTTTCTTCCAACTAAAACAGAACAAGGATAAAGCATAGTTATTTTCGAACCCATATTTCCGTTTAGCCAATTAATTGTACCTTCTTCATCTACAATTGCTCTTTTTGTGTTTAAATTATAAGTATTTTTTGACCAATTTTCTACACTTATATAAGATGCTTTTGCTTTTTTCTTTACATGTATTTCAACACAACCAGCATGCAAGGAACTTGTCACATATTGCGGGGCACTACAGCCCTCGAAATATTGCATCTCAGCCCCCTCATCAACTATTATTAAAGTGTGTTCAAACTGACCCATTTTTTCAGCATTCATTCTGAAATAAGCTTGCAATGGAACTTCAACTTTTACACCTTTAGGAATATAAATAAAAGTCCCGCCTGACCAGACTGCTGCATGAAGAGCTGAGAATTTATGCAAAGCAACTGAAACACATTTTGTCATAAAATGTTCTTTAAACAATTCAGGATATTCTTTAATTGCTATATCACAATCTGTAAAAATAACTCCTTTTGCTTCCAAGTCTTTTTTTAGATTATGGTAAACTGCCTGAGATTCATATTGAAGACCAACTCCACCAAGCACATTTCTTTCTGCTTCTGGAATTCCTAATCTTTCAAAAGTTTTTCTAATGTCTTCAGGAAGATCTTCCCATTTAGTAGCATTTTCTTTTGCATCCGGGATAGCAAAGAATTTTATTTTATTAAAATCATTAATTAATTGCTTTATATCCGGCCCCCAATTTGGAATCGGCATTGAATTGTAAATTTTTAAAGCTTTTAATCTGAACTGCCTCATCCATTCTGGTTCTTTTTTATAATCTGAAATTTTATGAATAACTTCCTCTGTCAAACCTTCTGGAGCAACATACTTAAAACGATCTTCATTTTTGTGATCAAACATTTCTCTTGATAATTCTTGCTGCATTTTCATTTTTGCACCTCAATTAATTTTGGTTTTAAATTATTCACAATTTTATTTAACATCTTAGAAACATGGTCAATTTCTTCTTCTGTATTATATTTGGATAAAGTAAATCTTAATGTGCCTCTTGCATATTCTTCAGGAACTTTTAATGCTTTTATAACGTGACTTATCCCTATTTTATTTGAAGAACAAGCTGAACCAGATGAAACATAAATACCAAAATCATTTAAATGCAAAATTAAAGTTTCAGATTCTGTTCCTTTAATTGAAACATTAACATTATTTGGCAATCTTAATGTTTGGTGACCATTTAATTTTACATCAAGTATTTGCAAGATATTTTTAATTAATTTGTCTCTTAAATTTGTTAAATTTTTTATTGTTTGCTCTTTATTTTCCTGTGACAATTCAAATGCTTTTGCAAAACCTATAATTGCTTGTAAATTTTCTGTGCCTGATCTTAAATTAAATTCCTGCTCTCCACCATGAATTAAAGGTTCTATTTTTGTTCCTTTTTTAATGTATAACAAGCCAGCTCCTTTAGGGCCATGCATTTTGCTTGAATTTAATGTTAATAAAGAAACATTTAGTTTTTTTACATCTAAGTCTAACGAATAAGCCTGGCATGCATCTGTATGGAAAATAATATTATTTTCTTGAGCTATTTTTCCTATTTCAGCAATATTTTGTATTGTGCCAATTTCATTATTAGCATAAATTACAGAAATTAAAATTGTGTCTTTGGTAATTGCTGACTTTAATTTTTCAATATCTATCAACCCCTCCTTATCAACATCAAGATAAGTAACTTTAAATCCATTTTTTTCCAGATATTTACAAGTATTTAATATAGAATCATGATCTATTTTAGTTGTAATAATATGATTTCCTTTTGATTTATTTGCAAAAGCTATTCCTTTAACTGCCAAATTATTACTTTCTGTTCCGCCTGAAGTAAAAACTATCTCTTGGGAAGAAGCATTTAACAAATTAGCAATTCTTGATCTGCAATTTTCAAGAATTTTTTTTGCTTCGCTACCTAAATCATGAAAACTGCTTGGATTATAAAATAAGTCTTCATATTGCTGCATCTCTTTTTTGACAAAAATGTCTGTCTGAGTTGCAGCTGCATTGTCCAGATAAATCTTCTTTTGGTTCATTTTTGAAACATATATCACAACTTTCAGGCAAATCGTTTCTTGAAAGACAAAACTTACAGATCACTTTGCTTTCCAAAGCCTTACCCAATAAGTGCTGCATTTCCTGAAACAACAATTTACCATTTTGCGAAATTAGCTGAGCTGATTTTTTTATTTCTTCTTTTGTTTTTTCATCAAATTGAACTTCATTTGCCCTTTTTTCCTTAATATATTGTGAAACTGCAGCTTCTGTAACTCCTATTATTTTAGCTATTGTTTTTTGGTCTAGACCAAGTTTTTTCATTTCAAGTGTTAATTCTTTTCTTAAGGCAGGAATTATATACCAAACCTGTATCTCTTGGGGATGCAATAATTTCTTAACCATAGTTAATTTTTAGTTGAAATCGATTTAAAAAGTTATCTATAATCGAGAATTAATGTTTATTACTAATAAATAACTATATAAAAGAGTTAATTTTTTTCTTGAAACTAATGAAATGCAGTTTATGTAATGAGAAAATTGAGACTGGGATTCTAGAAAAAATAAAAGGAACTTATGTAAAAAATAAATTGGTTTGTTCTAATTGCCAGAAAAAATTTAAAGATAAATTAACTGAACAAATAAGAACCTAGTGTTCTTATCAATTCCTTTTTGCCTCTGTAAATCAATAAGCCCTCATAACTCAGTTTGGGAGAGTACCGTCCTCGTAAGACGGAAGCCCTGGGTTCGAATCCCAGTGGGGGCTGTTTTTTTAGGTGTTATATACTACTAGCACTAAAACACAAAATTTTAAATATTCCAGCTAATAAATAATTTTATTAATAATATAGTTTATTTTACGAACAAAAAAGATCATTTTGATTTCTTTAATGAAGTAAAAAATAATCCTAAAATTCAAACTTGGAACGCAGTTAGTAAATTAATTAATACAAGTCGCTCTATAAATGATAAATATAGAAATGGTAATTTGTGTATTCCTGAAAAGAAGTTTTTACTTCTACTTTAATTTATTGAAATAGATAAATAAGAATATTTTGTAAAATTAATTTCTCTAAAAAATATAATTAGAAAGGGTTAAAATTCTATTTATCTTTAATTTAAGTATGGTCAAGAAAGGGTATAAAATATTATGCAAGAAATGCAAGAAATATTATGTTCCTGAAAAGACAAAAATGTCTGCTTTAGGATATTGCAAAGAATGCAGATTTATACCTGGAAAATGCAAGTACATTACTGAAATAGGATATCCTTGTTCTAATGATGCTGAATTTTTTGGCTATTGTGTGGGGCATTTTTTGAAAGTGCCAATTAAATCCTTGACTGAAAAAATTAAGAAACTATAAAACTATAAGAAAATTTATAAACAAAATCATTAGCTTTTTTCTTTATCCTGTTTTGAAGCGGGGGTGCCGGAGCGGTCAAATAGCTTTTCCTTGAGAAAGAAAACCTAGGAAAAGAAAGACCAAACGGGCAGGTTCGCAAGATGCTAAACTTAAGATCGCTTAGGATTAGAAATCCTGTGGCTTAGTGCCTACCAAGGTTCAAACCCTTGCCCCCGCAATATTTCAATAAACTTAAAAGGAATTAATTTCTGAATTTCTTTTATGCCCCGGTAGCTTAGTCAGTTATAGCGCCACCTTGGTATAAACTTTTAAAGAAAGTTTAATCAAAAATAAACAAAAAGGTGGAGGTCGAGAGTGCAATTCTCTCCCGAGGCTTTCTAAATATTTTAAAGAACCCACCATAAATACTTAATCAAATAATACAAAAACAAAATTATGAAAATAAAAAATAATATTTTTGCTATCAAATCTGCTGTTCCAGCAATAAATCTGAATCCTGATAAAGCTGCAACTATTGCAACTACTAAAAAAATTTATTCGGAACGTTCTAATTCTTTTCTTATTTTATCAAAAAGTTCTTTGGTCCTTTTCTTGAGTACCTGAAATTCTAATTCTGCAAGTGTTGTTTTTGTGCCATACTGCATTTTTTCCCTAATATCAAGGATTTTATTGCTGTGATCCATGTTAACTTCTTTATCAAAAATTTCTTTAAGATCCGATTCTGTTAAATCTTCAATTTCTCCTTTTTTAATTAAATCTTCAACAATTGCAAATGTGCAAGATTGATTTCTTGATTCGTAACCTTTTTGTGCAAGAATTGCAAGCAATCCTTGATATAGCGTATAAAATGCTGCACTTGCTGACCAATCACTAAAACCAATATCATAAAAGCTTGCGATGGCTTCAAAATTGTGAATTGCTTTTGTTAAATATTCTTTTGAAAGTTCTTGATTTGGCTTTATTTTTCTAAGTCCTTGATGTCTTTCTCCTCCACGTTTTCCCTCATCAAAACATTTCGTGAGCTTATCTGTAGGCATTCTTAATCACCCTAACAAGCACATCTATTCCCCATAAGACAACACCATTTCTTAAAGCGCCCACTATAACAGGATCGTTTATTTTAATATTTTGAAGTAAATCAATATTTGTTTGTATAATATCCTGAATTTTTATTGGGGTGATATCTTGTACTTTCATCAGTATTTTTTTGTACTGATCAAAAGTATTTTTTTCTAGAACAAACAAGACATCGAGATCACTTGGTTTTTGTTTAGAAGTGATGTAAGAACCAAAAATAACACATGCTTTTGACACAGACTTTAAAATTTGAAGATCTTCAGCCCGGAGTCTCTCTCTGCCTTCCAGAGTGTCTGAAAATGCCAATTCAAGCCATCTGGTTGTGTTTTCATTCTCAAAATTCAACTTGTAAGACCTAATATTAGCAATTTCCTTAACAACAAGAATACTTTCTTTTTCAAACTTCTTCAAAATCTTATAAGCACCATTTGGGGCAACACCCACAATTTTAGCGATATCATTAATAGAATAATCTTTATTCACGCTCACTGCCAACAGACGTAAGACCTTTTTTTGATTTTTAGTCAAGACCATTCATACACCTTAAGTGTATATTTATACACTTCTAGTATATAAATCTTTCTAATAACACAGATTTATGTATATCAAGCTGGACTGCACCACTATTTCTTAAGACATAAATCTTATTTAGAATGTAGATTTTCTAATATCAAGGAGGGCGGCTTTTAAAAAAATATTTAAACTGAATAACTAGCTGGAAAGAGCATGAATTTAAAAGAAGATTATGAAAAAATAATAAAGGATCACAAATTACCTAGTTATGAATATTTGAACAAGGAATTTGAATTAATGTATGTTACAAAATTAGAAGAAATAAAATTTCCCTTAAGATTTATCAGAAGAAGAATGAATGACAAGATTGCCTGGTTCTGTAACATACTTCAAAATATAATCCAACCAAATCCAGGATCTATAATTGGATTAGAAGAAAGCAAATTTTTTTCAAATGAAGACAAAGAAAAAATGATATGTTTATTGAGAGAGTTAATGTATATTGAGAGAGAATCTCTGCTTTTAGATATAGAATATGATAACAAAAAGGATGTTGAATATATTAATAATGTGTTTAACAAATGGGATAAAATAAAGGAAGATATTAGCCATTTCTCCGAAATTTTGAAAAATGGCTGGAAAACTGATATTAAAAAAGAAAGCAAAGAACATTATTTTGGCTAAACCCTTTTAGAAAAAGAGTTTACGGAAAACTTCTACAAAACTTATTTAAATATAAGATTAATAATTAAATAGATGAATAAAAGAGGACAGATTTATCTTATTGTTTCTTTGTTAGTTGGTCTTGTTATACTTGCTTTAACAAGCCAGCCAAACACCATAAATGTTATTCCTTCAGATGATGATTTTAGATTAGTTTCACAAAATTATAATCAAGAAAGCGCTAAATTTTTAAGTTCTTTAATTGAAAATGGCGAAACAGATACTGACGAAGTAAAAAATAAATTTACAGAATTTAGTATTATATTTACACAATATTCAAAGAGCCAAAATCCCACTTTTGGTTTGGTCTATTTTTTAAATTATGGAAATAGATTATATGTTGGAAATTTTCTGGATAAATCAATAACTATAAATCCCACAATTCCTGGATGTTATAACTATATACAAGCAGTCATAAAATATGGATCACAAGGAAATATCAGGGACAATCTTCCTTTAGTAGATATTAATGAAAAACAATGTAACCAATTAATACCTGTAAATATATTTGAAGATAATACTTTGGAGATGAGAATAGGTGAAGAAGATTTTGTTTATGAAATTAATATTATTCCTGGGCAGCCAGAAGTAATGGTTATAAGCAGAGAAACTCAAGGCGAGGACAGAAAAGTTTTTGTAGAGAAACAATTTATAAAAGGTAAAAGAGATAAGAAAGATAGAAACCAAGGCAGAGATAACGATGATGATGAAGATTGAAAATGGGTGAAAAGATTAAAATAAATAAAAAAGCACAAGGTGAATTTGTTGCTTATGTTCTTCTTATTGGGATGGCTGTAGGATTAGCGGTATTAGTTGGAAGATGGAGCATTAGTCAATCCCAGAGAGCCACTGAAAATTTTGTAACTCAAAGTGAAATAGATCAAACTTGCAGCCAAATAACTATTAGTGGTTTTGTTGACTGTGATGCTGGTTCAAATAAAATAAAAATTTCTAACAGAGGATATTTGAATGTAAATAAATTAAGAGCTCAAGGAAGTGAATGTACTGGAAGTGGAACAGATGAAGATATACCAGTTGAAATAAAACCAGGGAAAACAAGAGATGAACCAATAACAATTAGTGATAGTTGTAGATATGGTTTAATTTTACCTATGGTTAAAATAAAAGATCAAGATGTTGGTTGTAGTGAGAAAAGAATTCAAATAGAATTAAAATGTTAAGGAAAAAAAAGGGATTTTTTGGAAAGAAAGGAATTTCTCCTTTAATTGCTTCTGTATTATTAATAGGGTTTGTTGTTGCTGTTGGTTCAATTGTAATATTTTGGGGAAGGGGATTTATCAAAGAAAAAGCTGCAAAAGAAGGAGCATTATCGCAAAAACAACTAGAATGTGAAAATGTAATCTGGGAAATAAAAGATGTACAAAGAACAGGAAGAATAATAAAAATAGAAAATAAAGGCAATAAACAAATAGATGGTTTTATAATGAGAGTTGTGGAAGGCGGAACAGGTGCTGAGAAAGTTAATCAGAAAGTTGATGCATTAAAACAAGACACTATTTCATATTCATTTAGTTTGGGACAAAATGCTAAAATTGATGTTATTCCAGCTTTAAGACCTGATGGAGCGGGAGCCCCTTTTGTGCCGTGTTCTGGAAAAAATAAAGTGGTAATAGTTGAATAAAATATTTTTAGAAAAACAAAAAGTATATATATAAAAAGAGATAAAATTAAAATATTATAATTATATAAAAAAAGAAAAAGAGGGAAGAGTATGAGGTTTTTAAATAAAAAAGGTATTTCTCCATTAATAGCTACTGTTTTATTAATAGGATTTACAGTTGCACTTGCAGGTATTGTAATAACATGGGGCAGCAATTTTGTTAAAAATATTACTTCAGGAACTGAAGAAAGAACTGAAAGCACTTTAGCATGTGCAGGAGATTTAAATTTTGAGATTACAAGATATACTTGTGGAGATTATACGAATTTAGTTAAAAGCACAGTCACTATAGATAATAAAGGAAACACAGCATTAGAAAAAGTGGCAATCAGGTTCTTTAATAATCAAGATGAACTATTAAATCCAACAAATGAGATTTCAAAAAAAATTGTTGGGCCTGTTGGGGCATTTGAAATCAAAACATTTAATCTTCTTGCAGATAATGAAGACAATATGCTAGAATCTATGCCTGATGGAACTGTTAAGATTGAGGCTATAGCGACAATAAGTGTGAATGGGCAAGAAGTTACTTGTGGAGATGCAGGAAGGAAGAAAGAACAATATCCAGCATGCATTAAGAATGTGAATTAATTTTTTATTTTGAATATGAAAATTAAAAATGGAATTAAAATAAATAAGAAAGGTATTACTCCGTTAATAGCTACTGTTTTATTAATAGGATTTACAGTTGCACTTGCAGGTATTGTAATAACATGGGGTGGGGGGTTTGTAGAAAGAATTCAATCAGGAACTGATGAAAGAACTGCACAAACTCTTGCATGTATAAGTGATTTAAGATTGGAAATAGAAAAAGTAACATGCCCAGATACAATATCAATAGAAAACAAAGGAAATTTGAGAATAGAAAGAAGTTTGTTAAGATTTTTTAATTCTGATGGGGAGTTTATTGGAGATAACTCTGTTGATGGAATAGATAAATATGAGCTTAGGACTTTTGTTTTAAATCCTGCTATTCCTAGCGGCACAACTAAAGTTCAGATAATAGCAACATTAATTGTAGAAGGACAAGAAGTAACGTGCGGTGATTCTTCAAAAGAAAAGACTTTTTCTCCTGCATGTTAGATTTTTTTAATGTTTATAAAAAATGAAAAGGGGACAAGTGTGGATATCAGCTGTTTTGTATATTGCTTTGGGCACAGTAGCTATTACAATAGTTCTTAGTGCTGGTGTGCCTGTAATTAATAAAATAAAAGACAAGAATACAATAATCCAGACAAGAGACATTATGCTTAGTTTAGATAATATAATAAGAGAAGTAAGAGATGAAGGCACAGGTTCAAGAAGAGTAATAAGCCCTTTCACAATTAAAGGGGGGAGCATGTTTATTAAAGATAATGAAAATAAAATTGTTTGGGAAATGAAAACTAATGTAGTATTTGTAGAGCCTTGTGGAAAAGACAGAGCAACATGTGAAAGAGAAGAACTGATAATTAAAGAGGGTCCTGTTGAAATGTATGAAACTACAACTATTGTTGAGAATGAATATATAATGCAATTAGAATTAGATTTCAAGGATGTTGCTTTCTTAGATCTTATGTCTGATATTGGCAAAAATGCACCATTATTAGGAAAATATAATCTAAAGATAGAGAATAAAGGAGTAAACAGCGAGAGACAACCAGCAACAAATCTGCCAGATATATTAATTACATTAACTTAAATACACTTTCAATTTAAACATAGCTCTTTTTCAATAAATGTTTCAACAGCACACATCAAATCTTTAGTATTTTTAGAGAGTGTAACATTTTTTGCTGAAACTCATGTTGATACACCTACCCAATTCATCCATGTTCTAAAGAACATGGTTTTCTTGGGCACGACTAATAAATTATTTTCGTTATTTCATCAGGAATATCATAAACTTGAGTGGTAATGCAATTATAAAAACCAGGTTTAGACTTGGACGAAAATTTACAATAGTCTATAAAAGCAAAATCTTTTTCTGAGAAATAAACTATATATGGACCTACTGCTATTCTAGTTCCATTTTCATAAATATAATTACCATATTTGTCAATTCTTCCTTTAACTCCATAATAACTATTTTCTAAGTATTTTTGATAATCTGGTATCTTACCTAATTTAATATAATTGTCTGGCATATGATCATGAGGGCCGTCATACCAATTATTTTGCAAGACATTTTCTCCCTTTACACCAACTAAAATCTTTCTATTATTTTCTGTATCTGTATAGAATACAAATTTCGTTCTTTTTCCCATTATTAAATCTGGATAATAGCTATAATTTTCAAAATGTTCTGGAACAAAATCATCTTCATTTAAAATCAAGTATAAATGCGGAAGTATTTTATTATAAATTAAAAATAGTTTTATGCCTGAGTCATCAAAAACCGGGCCTACAAATATTTCACTTTCATCTAATTTAGCTTTTTTAGGGGTGTTATAACCAACATCAAATAAATTAAAAATAACTTTTTTTCCCTCGAAAGTAACAAGGTATTTAAAATCATTTATTTTTTTTACATAAACTCCATCTTTTTCTGTAAACTGCTTCCCGCCACCAACTCTATCTTTTGGATCATACTTAAATAAATCCTTTAAATCGCTTGGATCTTCCCGGTCTTTTCCATATCCAAAGCCAAGAATTCCCTCATCCCTTTTATCTACTGCAAGATTCATGCTTCCCCCTATAATCCTGCCTTTGTATGGAAAAATAAAATAAAAATAATTCTCAGTAGGATATATTGTAACTTCTTCTTCTAAATTAGTAAAAATATATCTAAAAACTTGTATTGGATCGCTTAAATTTATTTCTGTTTTGTATAACCCTTCAATAAAATCTTGATTTAAGATTATGGAATTTTTATTCACTTTTTCTTGGTTTGATCTTGTAAATAATAGAATTAAAATCAAAATAAATAATACTAGGGATAAATATTTCCACATTATTCTATTAACATCCATTTTGATTAATTCTATGGTTCTATTGGTATTGGTGGAGGAGGTATCTTAGGAGGTTCGGGAGGTTTAGGAGGTTTCCAGAGAGATGACGAAAATATACCATATGGGTCTACTGTATCAGAATGTATCCAGTCTGGAGGTATTATTGTTCCAGAAAAAGTAATTAGGCTAGTTGGTTCAAGCCTAAGTAAACCTTCACCATATGATATTTCTGAAGAATGTTTCCAGCGTGGAGCTGGTATCTTTCTAAGAGGAGGCAAACGGCCAGTTGGTTCAAATAAACTTTTGTCACTTCTTTCTGAAGAATGTATCCAGCCTGGAGGTACCCAATTACTTGGCTGAGCATAAGAATTTTCTACTCCATTATGTCTCCAGTCTGGAGGTACCCAGTAAGTTGCAGGAAGATAACCGTTTACTTCATTATGTTTCCAACCTAATGGGGCTTGTTGAGATGGGCGTAAATCACCTTGAATTACTATTATGTGTCTGCTTTCTCTTACTTCTCTACTTGTTTTCTGCCTTATGTTTTCCAGAATTTGTGTATTTAAATTAGTTAATTCATTCTTCTTTTTTTCTGCATTTTGCCCTACCTCTTGCATTAATTCAAGTTCTTTTTTCACTTTATTCAGCTCTTCAGTTTTTAGATTTAGATTCTTTGTTTTCTGGTTAAGTGAATTTTTTAAAGAGATTTCAGAAGATTTTATTTGTTCTATTTCCCCACTGACTTTTTTTATTTTATCATTATTTTGATAAATGAAACTTGTGCTGCATCTATTTATGAAAGAAATCTTTTTACAAATTGTCTGCTTAGTTGGGGTGTTTGTGCTTTGTAAATTACTTAAACTTGCTGTTTTTTCTGATAACTGCCTGCTTATTGAAGAAATATCTGTATTTAATTTTGAAATTTCTGAATTTAATGGAATAACTTGTGCTTGCAAATTACTTATTCTGGTATTTAATGGTGGTAAAATATATGAATTTATCTCTTTGTTTACTGAATCAACTTCATTTAGCGCCAATTGTGTATTTGAAAGCTGGCTATTTAGCTGCTCTGTGCTGAAAGAAGGCAATTGAAGAAGCAGCAATCCTCTAATTTCCTGCGAGTTTAGATTAAATCCGCAGTTTCTTCGCACTATTTCTGGAAGAACCTCCAAATTACCTTGATAGGTTCTAGCTAAAATCTCGCAAACATCTTTATTTCCACCTGCAGCACCAATCATGGCTGTAGTTGTCTCTTGCACTACTTTTCCTGTAAATAAATTTTGACTTAAATTAGCCAATAAAATTAGAGAACTAATAAATATTAAACCTAAAACAACAACTATTTTTTCTATCTTCATCTAAACTTCCTTTTATATAAAATTTGACTCTTTAATAATATTAAAATTATATGGTTATAATTATTTTCACTAACTTTAAAGTAGTTATTAATTTTGAAATGCTTTAAATATAAGAAAAAGTTAATTCTAAAAGAGAATATGTTTAATTTTACAAAAAATAAAGAGGAGCAACAACAGGAGTTTAAACCTTTATTCTACATAAATCCAAGACCGCAAGTTGCTGATATTCCTGAAATAAAAGAAAAGGAAAAGATTGATGTAAAATATGTTCTTATTGAGCCTTATGTTTATGCACATATTTCATGGGACAAAGAAAATAATGAATTAGTTTACAATATTGAAGAACCTGCCTTAGATGAAAAAGAGGCTGGAATTTTAAACCTTCTTGAGAACAGCATTAATGAATTAATTAATATAAGTTTTATCGGAATGAAAAGCAATGACATAGTTATAGAATATCTGGAAAAAAACCTAAGAGTGCTTTTGAGCGAACTAAAAATAAAGATAACAAAAGAATCTTTCTTGAAATTAATGTATTATATCTACAGGGATTTTGTTGGATTGAATGAAGTTGAGCCTTTGTTGAGAGACTATTACATAGAAGATATTGAATGCAACGGGGTTAATACACCAATATACATAGTACACAGAAAATACAGGAATATAAGAACAAATGTCATTTTCAGAGATATAAGAAGATTGACAAGCTTTGTTGAGAAAGTTGCGCAAAAATGCGGAAAATATATTTCTTATGCTTCACCTTTATTAGATGCTTCTTTGCCTGATGGAAGTGTTGATTATGAAGAACCAATAATTTACAAAGAAAATGGAATTGTAAAGATCTCAGAAATAGGTAAATTTATTGACAAATTTTATAATAATAAAGAATCAAATAAACCAATTTTAGTTGAAAATATAGAAGTTCCTGCATTTGACAATAAAGAATTAAAAATAAATTGGAGAAAAGTAGATTATGTTTATAGACATAAAAATAACGAAGACTTATATGAAATAAATTTAGAATATGGGAGAAAAGTTAAACTAACAAGACATCATAGTATTTTTGTTCTGACAAAGGATGGTGTTAAGGCAGAAAAAACAGAAAACATAAAAGAAAATGATTTTGTTGCTGTTCCTTTAATTATTCCTGAGAATGATGTGATAAAAAAGCAATCTTATTTCGATGAATTAGAAAAAGAAATTTCTTATGGCTATAAAGCTAATTTTTTTACAAAAGAAACCTATCCAAATGAGATAGCAAGTATTCCTGTTTCTATGTTTAATCCTCTAAATCAATGCAATGATAATTTTAGAAATAAAAGAATGAATAGAGATCGAATAAAAAAGATAATGGAAAAAATAAAATTGAAAATTGACAATAATCATCCAGCTTTTTTACATGAATGGACTAAAAAAGGATTTTTTTATGCTGATAAACCAACAAATAAATTTTATGAATTAGTAAAAGAATTTGATGTCATAAATAAAATTGCAGAATCTGATCTTGGATTTTTTAAAATAAATTCCATTAAAAGAGTTAAATCTACTTCTGAATTTGTTTATGATTTAAGTGTAAAAGATCATGAAAATTTTATCTCGGGAACTGGGGGAATTTGTTGCCATAATTCGAGAATTAATGCAACCTATACACAAGATGTTTCTGCAAGGGGGCCATCATTCACTGTGAGGAAATTTACTACGGAACCGTGGTCGCCAGTTAAGCTTATGCAATTTAAAACAGTTTCTCCAGAGATGCTAGCTTATTTATGGCTAGCAATTGAGCATGAATCAAATATCATGGTTATTGGAGGTACTGGTAGTGGAAAATGTGTAACTGGAGACACCCCTATATATCTTGCAAATGGGCAAAAAGAGGATATAAAAAATATTGTAGAAGAAAAATTTGCAAACGGGAAAGTTAAAACTAATGAAGGATGGGAATATGTTGATTGTGATGGAACAGAAATTCTTTCCATGGACCAGCGTACTTTGAAAATTATAAAAAGTAAAGTAGATAAATTCTGGAGGCATCAAGCTCCAAAAAATCTTGTTAAAATAAAAACGAGAAGCGGGAGGGAGATAACAACTACGCCAGAACATCCTTTTTTTACAATAAATAACGATGAAATACAAAAGATTAGAGCAGATAAAATTAAAATAGATGAAAGGATTGCAGTCCCAAAAAAAATCAATATAGAAAATTCTTTTAAGGAAATTAATTTAATTAACTATCTCAAAAAAAGAAATGATATATATGTTGCAAATGCTTTTGATTCTATTAAGGAAGCCCTGGAAATAATAAAAAATAAGGAGAAAAAAACAGAGACCCAAATAGCGAAAGAAATTAATGTAAAATCTAAAACTTTAGGATGTTGGAAAAATGAAAATGCTATACCAATTAACAAATATTTTGTTTTAATGGTGAGGGCTAATTTAAATCCGGGAGAAGAATTAATTTTAAAAGGAAAAACTTCATCTTTAACTTTAAAAGTTTCAAAAACCTTTCAAGAAATGTATAAATTTGCAGCCTATGTTATAGCTGATGGTCATTTAACAAAAAATAATATTCAGTTCAATAATTCAAATAAAAAATTAAGAGATGAATTTAGTAGAATTGGAGAAAAAATATTTAAATTAGCTTCTTTTGAAGAATTTCCAAAAAATAGAACTCCGAAAATAGTATTTTATAATAATGTTGCATCAGCGATTTTACATGAGGCTTTCCAAATACCTTACGGAAATAAAGCAAGAAAAGTAAAAATCCCAGATACTCTTTTTTATCAGAAAAATGAAATTATTGCTGAATTTATTCAAGCGATTGCAGATTGCGAATCTAATGTTGAAAAGAGCCAAATAGAAATATGTACAACAAGCCAAAAATTGGCAGAAGGACTTAGTTATTTATTGCTAAGAATGAATATAAAATTTAGTTTAATAACAAGAAAAACTCATTTCAGAATTTATATAAGCGGACTTGATAATTTGAAAAGATATCAAGAAAAAATTAATTTTTTACATCCAGAAAAAGCAATTGATTTAAATAAAAGCATAAATAGGGAAATGCGCAAATCAATATCTAATGTTGATTTAATTCCTAATATTTCTAATTTAATGAAAAACTCACGAATTGAACTTGGTTTATCTCAGAAAGAATTAACGAACAATATGAATATATCCAGAAGAATGATTGGTTTTATTGAAACGGATTTTAGATTACCTTCAGCCAATACTTTTAAATTATTTAGTAATTATATCGAACAAACAGAATTAAATAATGAATTAAAGCAAAAAATTAATTCTATTGCTAACTCAGATATTTTATGGGATGAAGTCATTGACATACAAGAACTAAATAATCATAATGAAAAATATGTTTATGATTTAAGTGTAAAAGACCACCACAATTTTTTAGCTGGGAATATTCCGATTGTAACTCATAATACTTCATTATTAAACTCGATTGCTTTTTTTATACCACCAGCTTCAAGAATAGTTACACTGGAGGACACTAGGGAATTAAATTTGCTTCATGAAAACTGGCTACCAAATGTAACTAGATCTGGTGTTGGTGCAAGTAATTTAATTGGTACAAAAGAAGGAGACATTTCATTATTTGATTTATTAAAAGAAAGTTTTAGGCAGAGACCTGATTATGTAATTGTTGGAGAAATAAGAGGCAAAGAAGCTTATGTTTTATTCCAGGGTATGTCATCTGTAAGAGGAAATGAAGAGATTTTTATATTAAAGGACAATAAACCTTTAAGGATAAAAATAAAAGATTTGGAAAAATTAGATGTAAATAGATTAAAAGCAATTTCTTATGATACTGTAAATAAAAAAGTCGAGGTCCTTCCAATAAAAGCATTTGTCAGGCATCCTATGAGAAACAAGTTATATAAAATTAGAACAAAATTTGGAAGAGAAATAACTGTTACTCCTGATCATTCTTTATTTACTTTATTTAATGATAAAATTGTTGATATAACAACAGAAGATCTTAAGATTGGAAGCAAAATTATTATACCAAGCACTATTCCTTGTGGTTATAATAATATTGAATATATTGATTTGTTTGAATATTTGCCGGAAATAAGAATTTTTGCACCAGAATATGTTAAAGAAGCATCAAATAAAATAGGTTATTATCAGGCAAGCGCCTTATGCAACTGCAGAAGCATTACTGATTATTATCCGAATTTCAAAAGAAGCAAGCCTTCTGCAATTAAAGCTGGAAAATTTCTGGATCTAATGAAAGAAGCAAACATCAATTTTGATGTTAATAAACTTGAATTCAGATATGACAAGAAGAGCAAATCATTTAAAGGAAATCTAAGAATAACTGATGAATTCCTAAGATTATTGGGATATTATATTTCTGAAGGATCATTAGATCAAGATGGCAAAATCCAGATTTACAATAAAGATGAGAGAGTTTTAGATGATATGAAAAAATGCATAGAAAATATTACTGGGATAAAACCAGAGGAAAGAATAACCGAAGGATATGGCAGTTGTCTAGAATTATCCTTTTCCCATAAAGTATTATTTGAATTTATAAAAAGATACTGTAAAACAAAAACTGAAAAAAGAATACCTGATTTTATTTTTGGGCTTGATAAAAGAAGAATTGGGGAATTTTTGTCAGCTTTATATTGTGGAGATGGAACAATTGACCAAAATTATTTTGGATATTATACTGTATCTAAAAATTTAGCAAATGATGTTGCTCAATTGCTCTTAGTATATGGAATTATTACAAGAATAGGAAAAAGAAACAGAGAAGGCAGAAAAACAACTGATTATGAATTATTATTTTATAATTCTTATAAAAAAGAGGAATTCTTAAAATATATAAAGCCGATTGGAAAAGAAATTAATTTAAAGACTTTTAAAAAAACAGATTTTAGATTATTTGGGGATTTATATTGCGATGAAATAAAAAGCATCGATATATTAAATTTAGACAAACCAGAATATGTTTATGACATTTCTGTTCCTGGAAATCAAAATTTCATAGGTGGATTTGGCAGCGTTTTATTACATAATTCAGGACATCCTTCTTTCGGAACAATGCATGCGGAGGATGTTGAAACTTTAGTCAGGAGATTAGAAACGCCACCAATTGAATTAAGTCCTTCTTTAGTTGAAAGCCTGGATATTGTATGCATAATAGGGTCAGCCAAAGTAAATAACAAAGAAGTAAGAAGGGTAAAAAAAGTTGTAGAAATTGTGAAAATAAGAGAAGGCCCTGAAGGTATAGAAACAAATTCTCCTTTTGTGTGGGATCCTAGAAATGACAATTTTTATTTTAAAGAGGAAAGCAAGGTATTTGAGAAAATAATGTTGCACAAAGGGATAAGCAAAGAAAAATTATTCAGGGAATTTATTTTGCGAACAAAACTTCTTGTTGCTTTATACAAGAATAATATAATTGGATTCAAAGAAGTTAATGATTTAATAAATGCCTATTATAAAACACCGGAAGCAGTATTAAAAAAATTCAATATTTCTTAAAATGGAACAAGTAATTGACAAGAAGGAATTGTTTGAATTGAAAAAACAACTTGATATTTATAAAGATTACAAGGAGAAAGGACTAAAGAAACTTGAAATCTTAAAAAGAGCAAATGATACTGAGAGTTTAAAAAAATTCTTAGTGGGAAGAACAGAAGAAGAATGGAAAAAATATTATGATGATTTCATATTAAAATTAGAAGAAAAAATAAAAACAGAAGAATCACAGAATTCAATCCAGATAACTAATGAGGCTATTTTTTTTCTTGATAAAAAAACCAAAGAAAAATTTATCCAAGATACAAATACAGAGAACTATGTTTTAAGAAGAATAAAGAAAAAAATAAATAAGAAAGAAGAGATTAAAGAAGAGATAGCATACACAGTTTACAAACCAACAGCTTTTGGAACAACAGCAAATTTATTTGTTGAGAATTTAACTTTATATTTAACAAAACAACATCCAAAATTGTTTAATGATTTATCTCTTTTACTAAGGCTTGGGGATATAAAGATGCTTTCAAAAACTTATATAAGCATTGCATTATTCTCAAGCATTCTTGCTGGGATTGGTTCGTTTTTGTTATTTTTATTATATGTAGCTGCATCTGGAGGGAACATCCTTCTTGGATTAATAAAAGCAGTCCCAATCAGTTTTTTAGTTCTTTTAATTACTCCAGCATTATTTTATTTTTATCCATATACAACAATAGGAAACAGAAAAAAAGCAATTAAAAATGACCTTCCTTTTGTCATTATCCATATGGCTGCTATTGCCGGAAGCGGAGCATTACCAGCATCTATTTTTAATTTAATTTTAAATTCTGGAGAATATAAGGGCTTAGAGGGAGAGATAAGAAAAATTGTAAATTATGTTAACTTATTTGGATATGATTTAAGCACTGCTTTAAAAGCAGTTTCTTTAACAACACCTTCTCCTGAATTTAAAGATTTATTGACAGGTATAATTGCAACAACAGAGGGTGGTGGAGACCTAAGGGCATACTTGAGCGGGAAAGCTGTAGATGCTTTAAGCACATATAGGCTAGAAAGGAAAAAATATGTTGAGAGTTTGGCAACTTATTCAGACATGTATACTGGTATTTTAATAGCAGCCCCTTTATTATTTATGACAACTTTAGCAATAATTAATGTAATAGGCGGGAGCATCGGAGGTTTATCAGTAAAAACAATTTCTATTGCAGGAACTTATCTGATAATTCCTTTTTTGAATATTATCTTTTTAGTATTTTTGAGTATTATACAACCTGAGACATAAAATGGAACTAAAATTTAAAAAAATATACATTGTTTGGATTGTATTGGCTGTTTTAATAATAATATTTGATATTTATGCTTATTATAAAATAGAAATTTTAAAGAGATTTGTATGGGCTATTTTGGTTTTAGCAATTAATATTGCCTGGGCTCATTTTTGGATAGATTTTTTTCAAGAAGGAAAAAGACAAAAAGAAATTGAATTAAAATTCTTAGAATTTATAAGAAATTTAGTTGAAAATGTAAAATCAGGAACTTCTATTCCAAAAGGAATTTTACAAGTAGCTGACAAAGACTATGGCGCACTAAGCCAGTACATTAAAAAATTAGCTTATCAAATTGAATGGGGGATTCCTATGCACAATGCCCTGCTTATTTTTTCAGAAGACACTGACAATCCAGTTATTAAAAGATCAATTGCTATTATGATAGAAGCAGACCAATCAGGCGGAAATATTGCTGATATCTTACAGAGCGTTTCAAGTTCAGTTATAAACATAAAAAAAATGAAAGAAGAAAGGAAAAGCAGCGTTTCATCACAAATTGTCCAAGGTTATATTGTTTTTGTTATTTTTATTATTGTTATGCTGGTATTGCAAATTATGTTATTTCCAAAATTAGGCGGAATAACCTCTGAATTATCAAGCAGCGCAAACGTACTTGGAATTAAAAGCGGAAGTCAGGATAAAGTAAATTTAGACGCAATATTTTTTGCATTAATTTTAATTCAAGGATTTTTTGACGGCTTGGTAATTGGAAAATTTTCAGAAGGGAGTATTAAGCATGGAATTATACACTCTTTGATATTGATGACAATGAGTGCTTTGATAATTACAACTGTAAAAGGCGGCATCTAAACCTTTTTCCAAAAAGTTTAATCAAAAAGATCTTAGAAAAAATAATAAAAAATGGTGTTGCAAAAAAAATTATGGAAAAAAGGAGGAATACATGTAGACTGGGCAATAAGCATGGGTTTATTCTTGGTTTATGTAATATTATTATTTATTATTTTAAAGCCTGGATCTTATGCAATACACAAGCCCGAGAGCTTATTTACAATTATTGAAAATACCTTTAATAACAACACACAAATTAGCATTAGGGAAGTGCTATTTAGTGCAGGGGCTTGTCATGATGATGATGTGATCAAATTAGAAGAAAATAAAAGAAATTATCGATTTAGTGAAATTAAAATTTTCAAAAGCGGAACTTTTACAGTTTTAGCAAATGATAGAGGCCAGAATGAAGTAGGAATAAGTTTTGGTGGAAGTGATATAACTATAAATTGCGGGAATGCGGATGATAAATATGAGAAATGGTCAACAAATCCCAATGGTAAACCAAGATTGTTTTTAGCTACTGCCTATCCAAAAGATCTTAGAAATTATGAAGATGTTGATTATTCACCTCAATTTATAGCAAGTTGTTCTGTAAAAGATCCAAACAAAAAACCAACATGTGATTTAACAACAAAATTAGGTACAATTACAGAATATACTGGTTATTATCAAGAATATTTAGAAAAAATAGCTGATAAGGCAAATAATTTTGAACAACTAAAAAAAGACTGGGGATTTCCGGAAAATAGTTATTTTAGGATTAATATTAAAAGAACATATCCTAATCCAGATGATGATACAAATCCAAACATAGAGATATTTGACAGATTAAATCCTGAAGCGCCTGAGGGCGTGAATGTTTTCATAAAAGAATTTGATGCTGTTTTATTAAACAAACATAATGAAAGAGAAAAAATAAAAATAAATATATTAGCATGGTAATTAATAAAAAAGGATTTATAAGAACTATTGAGGCTGTTATTGCTATTGTCATATTACTTGGATTAGTACTAACTATTTTTGGAGATAAACCACAAGAAATTAAAAAAAGACCTGAAGTTGTTGAGAGTTCTTTAAATTATATTACAAATGAAATTTTATATAATAAAGAATTTAGAAATTGTTTTTTAAGCGCTAGTGTTGGTAATAATGGTGGATTATGCTCATCTAAACTAAGTGGAACTTGCTGGGGAGATCCGACTAAAATTAAAGAATTTATTAATTTGGCAACACCACCAGGGTATGAAAATCATTGTGAAGTCTGCAAAACTACAAGAAGCTGTTCTAAAGTAATTGCTCCTGAAGACAAATCAGTTTATCCAAAATCTGTTTTTCTTTACCTTTCTAAAGAAGATGAAGCAAGAATTGTAAGAATTTATTTATTTGAGAAAGCTTAAAGAATTGAATACAGCATATAAATTCCCAAGAATATCAAAAACAAACCAATTACCAATCTCATTAAACCTTTGTATTCTTTTCTCCATCTTTCTAATTTTTTTGAAGAAGTGCCAAAATAAGTTATAGTTATTATCACAAATAAAGGCAGTATAAAAATTAAATTATACAACAGCAATAAAGGCAGCGCCCTAGCATATTCGCCCTGGGCAATCAAAGCCAATATGGCCAAATAAGGAGCTCCTGTGCAAGGAAGTTCAACAAGAACTACAAAGACACCAAGCAAGCCTATGAACAAGATACCAAGAGAAAAATGTTTTTTTTGAATTTTCTTTATATAATTTATATAAACATCAATTCTTTTGGATGCTCCAGGAAGTATCTGCAAAGAAAACCATTTTCCATAAAAGAAATAATCTTTTATTTCTATTATTCCAGCCAATATTGCTATAGTGGCAGCAAAGATATAAAACAGCCTAGATATTTCAAAAGATACAGTTATTTTTAGTATTCCCAACCCCAACAGAAGATAAGCAACATAAACAATAAATGTGTAAAATAATCCTGAGATTAACATGTGAACTGGTTTTTTGTACATTTTTAGCATAAATGCACAAAGAAAAATTAAAACTCCGAAAACACATGGATTAACACTATCAGCCAATGCAGCTGCTACCAAAAGTCCTAAAGTTAAATCTACCATTTATATCTCTTTAATTAAAGTTAAATCGCAACCAGACATCTGCCCCAGTTTTTCTGCACTTGCAAAACCAACATATCTGGAGATTTCTTTTCCGTCTTTTTCAAGTATCCAAGTCGGTGTTCTTTCAATGTTCATTTTTAAACATCTTTCTGTTTGCGGATTCTCACCTTGTGGATGACATTCTATTTCGACTACATATTTAAATGAATCTCCAAACATTTCCCTTTGCTTAGCACAACTGCCACACCTGAATGAACCATACATTAGCAGATTTTTATCTGTGAGGCATTTTGCAAACTCAGTATAATCCTTATTTTCCTTTTGAAAATATATATTAAATAAAATGAATGGTAGTATGAAAATAACAATTATGTGAACTAAATTTTTCTTTAACTCTTTTTCAAATTCTTTTTTATTTGGTTTTTTTGCATTGCTTATCATAAAATAAGACATACCTAAAACTAGAAAAATAATAATATGGAGAAAAGTACATAAAGGACATATAGTTTTTAAAATAATTTCAGCAGCTATCATATAAAATACAAAAAGAGCGCCAAGAACTGACCAGACAAATATAAACCTAAAATATAGATCTGGTTTTTTATTTGATTTAAGAGCAAAAACAAACAGGAATAAAAACCACAAAGCACCAAGAAGAGCTACTGGAACATTGAATAATTCTGAATAAATGCTTGTATTTACAATTGAACAGCTTGTAAAAGTGTTAAAATCACAAAAACTTCCCTGCTGAGATCCTTCGTAATGATTTTTTACAAGATACAAGGAAGTAATAAAACCAAGTACAGACAAAAATAAAACAATTTTAATGAAAGTATTTTTTCTCATTTAAACCAATCTTTTAATTTCTTAGGCAAGCTGTATAAAATTAATAAAGCTAACGGAGCCATAAAATTTGCACTTCGCTCAATAAAATCCCAAATAGGCTCTCCGGAAATTGGCCTTATCAAAGCTGTAATAAAAGCCCAAAAAACTGCCCAGCCTAAAACTATTCTTAATGGCTTAAATAATACAAAAACAGCTACTAATACATCTGCAATTCCTATTAATGGAAGCAATGTCTGCGCAGTTGGTTCTGAAATTCCTACTGCAAGAAAATATTTGATCCAAGCCTGCTTACCCAGCAAGGCAAAAACACCATGACCAAGAAAAGTACCAAATACACCAAGACGCAAAACCCACTCTAAATTTTTATTAATTTTAACAGACTCTTTTTTAACAATCTTCTTTTTCATAGGACACCTCTTCTTAAGCAAGAGGGGAGTTTATTATTTTATAAAAGTTTTGATTTAATATGATTGACTAAATTTAGAAAAAAACATCAAATATCAAGTATTACTCTTGCAGAATATTTTTCTTTTAATTTTTTAATTTCAAATTTATGGAATGTTATAGCTTTTACATCAACTTTTTGCTCGTGCTCTTCTCTTAATTTTTCGCCTTTTAACAAAGCTTTTAATTTATAGAGTTTTTCTTCTTTTTTTATATCTACTTTTATTTTTGAAAATAACAATAATTCCGCATCTTTAAAATAAATTAATTCCCCCAAGAAATCAAACAACAAATATTCTATGTTTTTGTTTTCAAGAGATATTTCTTTTTTTAATTTGGGTTTAATTTGGGCCAAATTAACCATTGATTCTTCTGTTGCCAAAGCAGAATTTTCAAACAATTCATTTAAAGAATTACCATAAGCTTCAAACATTATATCAGCTGTATGATCTAAATATTTGTATTTCATGAAACTATAAAGCACTTAACTGCTTTAATATCTTTTCCTTAATTTTATTTACATTTTCTCCTATAAACACTAACTCTGTTTTATCTGCTTTAAATTCTTCTAATGAGTATTTTTGAGCTACGAAATTGAATAAATAAAATTTCTTATCTAAATTAATAAACCCTTTTGCTCTATAAATTTCTTTAGATAAATTTCTTATAAATTCTTCAAATTTCTCTTTATCAAATATTTTATTAGATTTAAAAGAAAAGAATTCTATATTTTTTGTGTGTTCGTGATTTATTTCTTTTTTAATGTCTCTTTTAGAATAAATACCAAATAAAATATGATTATCCACACTTGCGAATTTTGTTTTTACTATATTTGCCCGATTATTTAAATTTTTTATTTCCTTTTCTAATTTATTTAATTCTTTGTTATTAATTAAATCTACTTTGTTTAAGATTATTATATCTGCCATTTCTACTTGAATTTTTCCTGTTTTTCCTAAAGGAAATTTAAAAAAAGCATCAGAATCTACTAATGCAATTATAGAATCAAGTTTTAAATCTGGAAGTTCATTTTCTATATCAAAAATCAAAGTATCTGGCTCTGCTAAGCCAGTTGTTTCTACTACAATTATATCTGGTTTGTATTTTTTTATAATTTCTTTTGTTGCTAATTCAAATTCCCCTGTCAAAGAACAACAAACACAGCCACCTGCTAATTCAACTATGTTTATATTTTTTCCTTTTATTATTTTACTATCTATGTCTATTTCACCAAATTCATTCATGATTACTGCTATTTTTTTATCTGCCTTATTTAGAATATTTTTTAATAAAGTGGTTTTACCTGCTCCTAAATATCCAGTTATTATTGAGATTGGGGTTCTCATATAAATTTTTAAGAAAAGTTTAATCAAAAACCTTTTGGTTTTGAGATTAAGTTTGGATTTCTTTTACTACTCCAGCTACAATTTTAACTTTTTTAACTTCTTCTGATTTTGCAAAAAATCTTCTATTTTTATATCTAAGCACTTTTTTCCTTGAAAAGTATAAGGCACAGCCACCTTGCTAAAAAAATAATCGCCACCTGAACTTTTAAAATGAGCTCCTTCTCGTGTATCTTCTAATTGAAACAACTTTCCCCGATATAGATATATTCCAGGATCCATATAAATAAAATATTTTTTAATTATTATCCCTTGCAATTTCCTATTGGCAAAAAACGAACTACTGGTTTTGATATGCCTGCTAAATGAGTTGACTTAATTACTTCATTAATATCTTTATAGCTTTCTCCAGTCTCTTCAGCAGCTCCTCTTAAAGAAGTAGACCTAATGTAAATTCCTTTTTCCTTCCAGAGATCATCTAAATATTTTTTAATATCTTTTCCAAAAATTCTGGCAGCCTTATTTCTAGACATTGTACGTCCTGATCCATGTGCTGTTGAACAAAATGTATTTTTTGAATCCTCAGTTCCAGCTAATAAATAACTACCTGTTGACATTGAGCCTCCGATTATTATCGGAGATCCATCTTCTCTGTATTTTTTAGGAATTTCTTTTCTTCCAGGATAATAGGCTGCAGTTGCTCCTTTCCTATGAATTAAAAGTTTTTTATTTTTTCCATCTATTTTATGTTCTTCTAAAGAGGCTCTGTTATGGGCAATATCAAATACTTGTTTCATTCCCAAACTTTCTGCATCTTTTTTAAAAATCTCGCTGAAAACTTCTCTTATTCTATGAGCAATAGTTTGCCTGTTTGCAAAACTAAAATTAACTGCACAAGCCATAGCTCTCCAATAATCTTGACCTTCTGGAGAATTAAATGGCGCACAGGCTAATTCTCGATCTAATATTTTTATATTATACTTTCTATCCATTACATCTAAGAAAACTCTTAAATAATCCGTGGCAATTTGATGTCCCTCCCCCCTAGAACCAGTGTGAAACATTATAACAATTTGCTCTGGAAAGATTCCCCATTTTTTTGCTAATTTTTTATCAAAAATGTTTTCTTCTTTTACTCTTTGAATTTCTAAATAATGATTTCCTGAACCTAAAGTTCCAATTTGATTATATCCGCGATCAATTGCTTTTTTTGAAATCTTTGAAACATCAGCCCAATCAGCTTTTCCATTTAATTCAGTTACTTCTAAATCTTCTTCCCAACCATATCCTTCTTTAACTGCCCAATGTGCTCCACCTTCAAGAACTTTTAAAAACTCTTGTTTGTCTATTTTTACAAAGCCCTCTCCACCAACTCCAGCTGGAACTCTTTTAAATAGAGTATCAACTATATTTTTAAGATGAGGTTTAAATTGATCATAAGTTAAATTAGTTAATAATAGTCTCATACCACAGTTAGATATAATAAAATTATTAGCAATAAAATTGTGATCCTTATGATTTATAGTAAAATCATAAACTTCTGTACTATCTTCAACTTCTTTAATTGACTCAATTTCATCCCAAACATAATCTCCACCATTTTTTAATCCGTATTTCAATATAAATTCATTAAATGACAAGAAGAAATTCTTAGAAATACGTGTTTCTATATTTTTACAATTATTATATAGTCTCGATTTAATTAAACTAGAACTAACATTATTATCTTCAGCATATCTTAATATTTGTGCTTGTACTAATCCATTATTTTTTAATTGGAAGGAGTTTTCAACGATAGTATCTATTTTATTTAGAATTGCTTTTTTAAACTTGAGATATTGTAAAGATAATAAAGAAAGACGTTTTTTATCTTCGCAATATTCAAAACCAATTTTACCCCATAAATTTATCAAATTATCCGTTGTCGAAGATAATTTTAAGATGATTTTGATAGTTTCTTCTCCAAATTTATTTATTACTCCTTTTTGCTTGTAGATCTTAGTACAATCTATATTAAATTCTTTAAGTAAATCTTTTATTTCTTGAAGAAACTCTTTTAAACTATTTTCTAAGGCTAAAATCTTATTTTGACTGAAACTAGGCTCTTTAAAACGATATTTTTCGTTTTTCGCCTGTATTGGAGAACTCATTTCTGCTCCGAATAATCCCGATAAATAAAGCCTTTTTATCCATAAAGGACTTTCTTTGATCCATTTGGGAAGAAAAATTGGATTTCGCGATTTATTTTTTTTAGGTACTCCCAAAGCGTGAAGCAACACAGCTAAAGATTGACTAGTGATTGATAATTGTGTCGACTCTCCACAAATTATTCTCTTGTTACCACCGATCTCTTTAACTGTACTCGAATAACTTTTTGTTTTAATATGTGAAGCTTTGAATCCTAATTTTTTTAAATCATCAATTATTTGAAGTAAATTTTCTTTTTTACCAATTGCTCTAATCGCCCATTGGTTTCTATTTCTTTTTCTATTATAGGAATAACCTAACCAACCGTCTCCACTAAGAAAACCTATAAGTTTCGTCAAAATTGGTAATTTTTCAGAATTTAAAGTTAAAGGAAGTAATTTTCTTTCTTTTAATATATTCACAATTTTTTTATGATCTGGAGAGATTTTTTTTATATTATCTTCATCTAAAATAACTTTATCGTTAACCGCTTCATAAGGTACACCATCAAAAGGGTATACTGCTAGAAAATGTTTTTTTAAAATTAAATCTTTAACTTTTATCATTCCTTCATTTGTATAAAATGGATGATCCGTTGTTGCGACTATTTTATAATCACTTTTGGTTTTTATTTCAAAAATCTTTGATCCTATTTCTTTTTTTAAAAACAGTATTGGTTTTGTTGATATCTCTTTTTGAGCTTCAAAATAAATTGATTTTGTATTGATATGCTTGTTATTTAGAAAATCTTTAATAAGTACAGTATAACCGTATTCTCCAATTATCTTAGAATCTCCATTGATGCAGTTGACATCAAAACCAATACCGCCAGGACTAATTACTCCTTCATTTTCTACATCAAATGCAGCTACACCACCAATTGGAAAACCGTAACCCCAGTGACCATCAGGCATACAATAAGCTGGATTTACTATACCAGGAAGAGTTGCTACATTAGATATCTGGTCAAAAACACCAGAATCCATTTCTTTAATTAATTTTTCAGATGCAATAATTCTTGCTGGAACTCGCATTCCTTTTTTAAAAGAAGATGGCAATTCCCAAACAACATCTGAAATTTTCTTAATTTCTTTTGGCGGACCTAATCTTGTTTCTTCTTCCAATTTAACCTCCTTCTGTTAAAAATTACTTATTGTGATCCTTTTTATTTCTTTTGCCTTATCCAAATCAGGATCATCTGATATTATTTCATGGATCCCCTTGATAAGTGCTGTGGCAATATGAATAGCATCTCTTGGATTTAAATTATAATTTTCAACTAACTCTTGAGCTTTTTTTATTATATCAAAATTTACGTCTAAAAACTTCAGATTTGGCAAAAATAAGAATCTTTTTCCTTCTTTTCTTGCAAAGTCATAATCTGATGTTGCTTTTTTTATTGACCAGACAAATTCATCCCAAGTAATAATAGAAGTAAAAGCCTGAATCTTATTATCAGCTAATTTATTTAAAATTTCTTTTGCTTTGCCCCCTTCTAATACAGCAGTTACAAATACATTTGTATCTAAATAAATCATCTTTTTCCTTTAAATGAATTTTTAAATCTCTCTTCATATTGTTCTTCAATCAATTCTTTTATTTGTTTTGAAGTTACTTTTCTTTTCTTTATATTTTCTGGGAGTGTGCAGAATTCTTCAATAATTTCCCTGTGTTCTTTTGGAGTTTCAATAATTATTTGCTGATCTTCAACTAAAAAAACAACATCTGTTCCTGTTTTTAGATTAAATTGTTCTCTTATATCCTTTGGCAAAACTATTTGTCCTTTAGGACCTATTTTTCTTTTAATTTTTATCATAGAATATATAAGTTGGAATTACTATATAAACTTTTTCCTACTAATAATTCTAACTTATTGATAAACAAAGCTTTTGAATTATAAAAAACTGAGAATAGAAATGCTTAAAAATTAAGTTATTTGTATAAGTTTAATAAAGAGGGATTTTAATGTTTAAACTAATATCAGATTATCTTCAAAGTTTTTTTTCTCAGTTATTTGGCTCAAAAAAAAAGATTAAACTGGGATTTTATGGGGCTCCGAATGTAGGCAAGAGTACCCTATGCAACAGAATTTGCAAGGACTGGGTTGGGGAAGAATTAAGTACTGTTTCTAAAATACCTCACGAAACAAGAAGTGTTATTATAAAAGAAAGTGTTATTATAAAACATAAAGGAAAGGAATTGAATTTTAATGTTGTTGATACACCTGGTATAGCTACTAAAATTGATTATGAAGATTTTTTAAAATTCATGAATAAAGGAGAAGCAAAAACAAGAGCAAAAGAAGCTACAAAGGGTGTTATTGAGAGTATTAAATGGTTAGACAATATGGATGGCGTTGTAGTTGTATTAGATTCTACTTTAAATCCTTATTCACAAGTAAACATTACTGTTATAGGGAATTTAGCGGCAAGAAATATTCCAGTTATGATTGCAGCAAATAAAGTTGATATGAAAAAAGCTAGTGTGAAAAAAGTTGAAGCTGCTTTTCCACAATATAAAGTGGTAGGAATCTCAGCTGAAAAGGGAACTAATATGGAGGAATTTTATGGTTCTTTATTTAAACTGTTTAAATAAAACTTTTTAGAAAAAATGTTTATCAAAAAAAACAATTAAAAAATAAAATGTTAACATTACAATTTGTGCCGTACAGCGAAATGGAGGCTTTGAATACTGAAGAGAGAATAAAAAAATTATTAGGCATTGTTAAAAGCAAAAGCATAGTGATGATGCAAGGAAGATTAAAACCTGCTGAAGAATCCAGATTAATTCAGGAAACAATGGAACAAATAGACAAAGATTTCAAAGGTATAGAAATATGTACAATTTATCCAGAAGACAGAGAAATGGAAGCTGTAAGAAAAATTAAAAAAGAATTTTTCAGATTTGTTTTAGGAAATAGGGATGGAATGACTATTGTTGGGCCTTCTTCTATAATTAAAGAGATTAAAAGAGATCCAAATAAGATACAACTATATACAGTTAATAGAGAGTCTAAGAAATCTAAAAAAAGAAGGTAAACTTTTGAGAAAAGTTTAATCAAAATTAGAAATAATTATAAAAGTAAGAATTACTTAATTAAACGATAAAAATGCACCAATGCGTAAAATGCAATACTTTTTATGAAGATGGTTCTGCTACTTTATTGAAGGGCTGTGAAAAATGCGGCGGGAAATTCTTCTTTTTTATTAATAAAAAAGCCATAGAAAAGGCAAAACAGATTACTCAAGATTTAACTATTGAACAGAAAAAAGAAATTGAAGAAGATGTATTAGAGATTTTAGGTGAAAGAGACGATGACTTACCTGTTGTTCTAGATTTGGAAACTATTAATATCTTAGAACCTGGAAAATATGAATTAGATTTAGTTGATATATTTAAAGGCAAACCCTTAATTTATAGATTAGAAGAAGGAAAATATATAATTGATATCGCCAGCTCTTTTTTAGCCAAAAATTTTGATGAAAAAGATTTAGACAAGAAGAAAGACGAAGATAAAGAATAAAAAACTTTTTAGAAAAGTTTTATCAAAAATATGAAATCTTTTCGGAGAATTCAAAAAAATCACGAAAATTTAGCACAAGAAATATAAATAGAATTAAATTCTATAGATTTATGAAAAGAAAATTAAATCTTTATGATTACTTGTTTTATTTATCATTATTAATTATATTTATATGGCTTATTTAGGTTCATTGGGATTTTTTAAATAAAAAAGTTTAAATAATAGTTATACTAATGTATTACTTATGGTAAGAATAAATGTGAAAGTTGGTCCTAAAGGCCAGATAGTAATTCCAAAGGTAGTTAGAGAAGAATATAATATTTCTCCAGGAGATAAAATAGTTATAAAAGAAAATGATCAAAAAATTATAATAGAAAAACCAACTGACCCAATTTTAGAACTAGAAAGAATCTCTAAAGAAATAAAATTCAGGGAAAAAATTGATGTACACAGCATTGAAGAGGGGTATGGAGAAAGGTGGAAGAAAAGAAAACATACTATTTAGATGCCAATGTTTTTATTTATGCCATCTTAAATGACCTTGAATTAGGAAATAAATGCCGAGAGATATTAAGACAAGCTCATTTAGGAAAATTCAAATGTATTACTTCCTGCCTAACTTTTGATGAAATTTTGTGGAATGTACGGAAGATTAGACCTAAAGAATTCAACAATATATGTTCAAATATTTTAAATCTTAATATAAAATTTGTTGAAGTAAATAAAATTATCCTACATAAAATGACTGAAATCCTAAAAAAATACGATTTAAAACCAAGGGACACATTACATTTAGCCACAATGTATGTCAACAATTGCAAAGAAATAATTAGTGAAGATGATGATTTTGATGTTGTAGAAGAAATAAAAAGAACTGATATTATGGATTTTAGAATGTAATTTATTTATTAAAAAATATTTACTTATGAAAAAAAGTCTTTTATTTTGTTTAAATAATCTAAAGTTATTTCAAAATTATAATCTGCTGGAAAGCATTTTTTATAACTCTGTAGATTGTATCTTTCATCTAAAAAGACAATAACTCCTTTATCGTTTTCTGATCTAATACATCTGCCTGAGTTTTGAATAGCTTTTATTATTGCTGGATAAATATAACCATAATCCCAACCTTTTGAAAATCTCTTATCATAGTAATTAATTAATTCCTTAGTTTCTAAATCTGGTTTTGCTAATGGTAATCCGACTACTATAACACATTTAATAGCACCAATTAGATCTATACCTTCAGAATAACTTCCTGATGAGGCAGCTAATAATACTGAACCTTGTTCTTTATTTGCCTTGAATTTTTCCAAAATTTCCTGTTTTTCTTGCTTAGTTAATGATGGATATTCTAAAAAAGTTGTTTTTTCACATTTTCTAGAAAAAAATTCATTTATTTTGTCCCTTAAATCATAAGATGGGAAGAATATTAAGGAGTTTCCTGGAATTGAATTTGTTATTTGAGAGCAAGTTTCTGCTATATTATTATACATATCATCTGATCTTTTTGTAAACTTTGTTGTTGTTTTTGGAACTATTAAGCATAATCTGTTTTCTTTAGGAAATGGGTTTTTGTATTCTGCTGAAACTGTTTTTATTTTGTTTAAGTTTAATAAATCAATATACATATTTTGCGGATTTAGAGTGCCTGACATTAAAATTGTTGAATAAGGATTTAGAGTTGAAAATATTAAAGATGGATCAAGGCATTTATAGACTATACTATAATAGGGTTTTCCTGACCTGAAGAAATTCCTTGCTAAAATCCTTACAAAACCATAATCAGGACCTTTCCATGAATCTAAGAAATTAGCAACTGATCTCAAGGCAGATCTTTGTTTCTTTTCTAGAACTATTTCAGACTCAGCTTCAAATCTTAAGATTAAGTTTTCTTCAAACAAAAAATCATTTTTATTAATTAGTTTCTCGTTTTCATTTATATTTAAGGAATAAGAAAGCAAGTTTAACTTGTTTTTTACTTTATTTAATTCGTCTTCTAGATTTAAATTAAATTCTTGAGATTCTTTAGTTGCTTTATCTATTGTTGTTTTTGATAATGAAGAAGAGAGTAAATCACGACATTTTCCTATTAAATTATGCGCTTCATCAAATATTATTATACAATTATCTATACTTTTGTTTATTCTTTTAAATAATGTTTCTCTTATTGATGGACTTAAGACATGAAAATAATCTGCTATAATTACTTTTGATTGTTTTGCATTTTCACATGCTATCTCAAAAGGGCATAAAATGTGATGCTCGGAAGTTTTTATTATTTCTTCTACGTGTTTTACTTCATTTAAATCATTTAAGCAGAGTTCTTTTTTTACTGGGTCTTTGAAATTCAAATAATAGTTACAGGCATCATTTTTTACTAGGCTGGTGCAGAAATCTGAAAACTCTGTTGATGACAATTCATTTGCATTTTTCTGAAGACACATCCATTTTTTCCCAATAAAATCTGTTGCTTTGAAATCTGTGCTGTATTTTTTCCTTATTAATTTTAAAGTGTCTATGGCTATTTTATGCTGAGAGTGCATTGGAGTTACAAATATTACTGTTTTATTATTTTTTAGAGCGAATGTCAAAGAAGCAGATAATGCTGCTGCAGTTTTTCCACACCCTGTTGGGGCATGAACAATTAAATTTTCCTTGTTAGAAATTACACTTAACATTTGCAGAACTAAAGTTTTCTGAATATCCCTTATATTTTCATGAGGAAATAAAATTTCTTGCTGATTAATTTGCATTTTCATTTTCTTATAAGAAGAGGTTTATATAAGTTAGTTTAATTACGAATTAGTAATTACTTTACAGTATTACCATTATATAGTGTACAATAGAAATATTTAAATATAATTTGAAATGAATAAAGAAAAGATTATTTTTAATTTGGGGGTACTAAAATGGTTAAATTTAATGATTCTGATTATACAAGGAGAGATTTATTAAGAAGTGTTCTATTAAGAAGTGTTCTAGGATTAGGTACTGTTGCTGTGACAGGCAGTTTGGTAAATCTTTTAGGTGGTTGTGCAAGTGATCCTATTGCTGATTCTAGATTTGGAGAATATTCTGCAAAAACTTTAGTTAGTACCACCAAACATGACAGATCATCTGAACAAAGTTATGTTAGAGGGTTAAGAAAAAAATTATTAAGATCTGGTGAAGATGGATTATCCTTTGTTTTATACAAATTAGAAATTAAAGATAATGATAAATCCCAAGTTGTTAGTCCGGAAAAAGCAGCCCAAATTTTAGAAGCTAGCATCTTAAGAGGAGAAGATGTTTCTGGAAGAAAATTAAGTTCTTATCCTAATTTAGAAGAAAGTTTGGAAGCAGTATCGACAACAGAGACTTTTTTTAAAGCTACTCAAGGATGGATTGAGTTAAAACCAACTACTGGAACAGCTGCCCCAGTTAAAAAACTTGAAATGAAAGAAGAAGGTCTTGGCAAAAATGTAAGTTATGAAACAAGAGCTCCTATTGCTGTTATTGATGTAGAACATGACAGAATTGTAGGTCTTTACAATGTAATGGATTTAATTAGATTTTCAAAAGTCACAACATTAAAAGTTGATGATCTTGATAATTTAATAAATGAAGATTTGTATGGCAATAATGAAAGATTAAGAGAGAGTGTTAAACAAGTTTTGAGACAAGGATTAAGAAAAGATGAAACAAATGAAAAAATGAAAGAAGCTGGCGGAACTTTAGCTTATTTATTCGATTCAGACAGAGAAGAAAAAGTAGTGGCTGATAATGTAAGAATGTTTAATGGTGGAGAAATAGACCCCCATCAATTAATAGATCTTTTCAAAGACAAAGAAGATATAAGAATGTCATGGTTGGCATTTGATCCTGAAACTTTGGAACCTGTTTTTCCTGGAAAATTTGAAAGAAGCTATGCATTAAAATTAACAACTGACAAAACAGGAAAAGTTGTTGCAGAAGTAATAAAAAAGAATTGATGAAGAAGACTTTAATTTTTTTAATTTTATTTTAATTAATTTTATATAGTCAAAATTTCTATATTTTTATATTCCTGGGGGCGTAGTATAATGGCATAAACTTTTGAGTTTAATCAAAAGTAGACATTAAAGAATAGGTGGCTCCAGACTTTTGGAAGATACCACCGGATCCAGGAAAACTATTTTTAAAATAGTTTTGGAAATTCGAATCCTGGCGTCCCCAGTAAACTTTTAGGAAAAGTTTAATCAAAAATTAGGATTTTAGGAAAAGTTTAATCAAAATCTAAATTCTAGTACAATATTTCTTAAAAAGAAGAAAAGCCAAATTTATCCGAAATATTTATATAGTAGTGTTATTATCACTACAGAGTTATATTTAATAACTACTATATAATAATATCATTACTTGGAGGGTGTGAAAATGGATTATGAAATAAAAAAAAGTTCTGAAAATTATTTAGAAAGAAGTTCTGGCTTATACAATAAAGTGGTTGCAGGAGTATCTGGTTTAGCTTTATTGGTTTCTGGTTGTATTGATACTGTAAATGGCGTAAGAATAAGAGCAGAAGAAAAAACAAAATTTAAAGTTGAAATTGTTGATCCTTTTGCTGAAAAAGAAAAGAAAAAAGAAGATGATACAAATTACTTGCTAATTGGGGGTATAATTTTAGGAGCTGGCGCTGTTGGAACTGGAGTTTACTTTTTAGGTGAAGATCAAGGATGGTGGGGTGGTAAAGATAGAAGATCACCAGATTTAGATTTAGAAACTGACCCTGGTTCTGGCGAGGGAGAAAATGGCGGAGGTCCTGGGGGACAATGAAAAAATTATTTTCTTTAATTTTATGCTTATTTTTAATTGCTAGTTTTGTTGATGCTACAAGATTTGTAAATTATAATTTAAGAGAGGGGAAAATTGATATTAATGGAAATTTTATAGCAACTGATATTCCAGTTAATAATGTTAATGTTGTTGGTTATGTGTGCTTAGATGAAGGATGCAAGACTTTAGGGAAAAAGATTTTTATAAAACAAGTCAGAGAGGATGGAGATCTTACATTGGGAGATGGAATTTTAAATTCTGGATTAAATTCAGAAATACAATTATTTTATCCTTCCCAATTATTGAGCAATTTTGGATATGCAGTATATTATTATAAGAATGGATTTATTCCTTGGGAAGCAAACCCAAACTGGTTTGGAACTACTGAAAATGATCCCCAGGGGCCATTTAATGTTTATTTAACAAAAAAAGATTTTTGTACAAGCAAAATAACTGAATTTAATATACAAAACAGCGAGAGAGTAAATACACCTGTTGTATTTAATGTAAAGGCAGATGTTGACAGCAAAACAAAGGCAGCAATAAGCCATGCTGGGCCTTTGGGAGCTGTTCCTGAAGAATTAAAAGAACATTATTCTATAAAGACTTTAGTTACTTTAGATATTATAAATGAAGACGGAATTAATGTTTATTCTGATGAACAACAAGTTTTAATCGGATTTGGAAATGAGGAAAATATAAAATTCGAGTTTATTCCAGGAGATTCTGGAAACTATAATGTATTATTAGGAACAAGAGTTACTGATGAAAAATGCTCATTATCACAGAATGATTTTGTTGAAAAAGAAATTACTATATTAGAGAAAAATCCTCTTGAAATGTGCTATACTGATATAGGCAATTTAGAATTAAGCAGCTTTAATGTGAGAGCAGGCCACAATCTCTTAATCAAATTAGACAAAGTAAGCAATTTTCAGGAAGATATTCAGAATGAAGTAATTATCCCTGTTAAGAGCTTGATTAATGCTGAATTGTTAAATGAATTTGGAGAAACAGTTTATACAGAATTATTCAAATTAGAAGCAAATACAAACAGCAAAGATGTTGAGAAATTTGCTTTATCATTTACTGTTCCTGAATTTATTGAGCAGGGAAACTATGAATTAAGATTAACTGGAGAATCAGATGATGAAAGATGTTCTTTGGAAAATAAAAAAGATGTAATAACTGAGAGAATATTTGTTGAAAAAAGAAGCATATTTGGAAATGCCCCACAAATAATTTCTAAACCAATAAGAACAGCTGCATTAGACAGCAATTATATATATGATGTTGAGGCTGTAGATGCTGACAATGATGTATTAAAATACAAATTACTATCTGGTCCTGAAGGCATGATAATTGATCAAAATACAGGATTGATAACATGGCATGTTGATGTTGAGAAATTTAAGGTGGGAGAGAGACACTTTGTCTTGTTAATTGTTGGTGACGGCTTGTTTTTAGATGCACAATTTTTCTTTATAACAATTAATGGGGATGTTATTGAGAAGAAAGAGAAGAGAGAACATGATTTTAGAGTAAGGGGCATGGATTTGGAGTTTAGTGATACTGAAAATGGAATTGTTGGATTTTTGTCCCTAAAAAATGACGGTGATTTTAAAGAAAATAATGTGAATATTTATGCTGATATTTATGAGTTAGGATTACATGAAGTATTGATAAGCAACATTAATTTAGGGACTAGAGACAGCATATGGGTCCCTATTGACATGCAAGTTCCTTCAAGTACAAAAGAAAGAGAATACCTTGTAAATGTAATTATTGAAAACAGCAAATATAGGGAAGAACATAAATTTATCGTATTTATTGAAAATAAAAATAAAGACCTTGTAAGAGTAATCACGCGAGCGTAGTTATAACCGAAAGGTTTAAATATATGTTATAACTCACAAATGCTAACAAATTATAATATTATATGGGGGAAAACAAAATGAAGAAATTTGGTGTTATGATTGCACTTTTATTTGGCTTGTTATTTTCAAGCATAACTGTAAATGCGGCAGTTTCTAATGATTATTTTATTGAAAGAGTAGATATTGAAGGTACTTTTTCATTTCCAAACGACTATTTCAGAACAGTAACTGTTGAAAGAGGAGAGGCTGTACCAATAGATGTTTGGGTTAAAGCTTTGAATAATGTTGACAATGTTAGGGTTGAAGTTAGCTTAAAGGGATATGAAAGAGGAACAATAAGTTACACTTCAGATATATTTGAATTAGATGCAAATGTTGTTAAGAAAGTTCCCCTTGTCTTAAATTTACCAGAAGATTTAGATGCTTCTGAAACTTACACTTTAACTGTTGAAGTTTCTGACAAACATAACAGTTTTGCACAAGAACATTTCATAAGAATTAAAGAAAAAAGACATTTACTAAATGTGCTAGATGTTATATTTAGGCCAAGTTCAGATGTTGAAGCTGGAAGATTCCTAAGAACTGTTGTAAGGGTTGAAAACTTGGGAGCTAAAACTGAGGAAGACATTAGGGTAAGTGTAAGCATTCCTGAACTAGGAGTTTCAACAAGAGATTTCATAGATGAACTAGTTCCTGAAAATGATGAAAATGATGATGAGGAAAATTCATTATCAACAAATGAATTAGTATTACAAATTCCTAGAGATGCAAAAGAAGGAGATTATGAAGTAAGAGTGGATGTTGAATTTAACAGAGGAAGCGATATTACAACTGTTAAAAGATTTGTGCATGTTTCAGGTGAAGATGTAACATCAGATGCAACACAAACAATCATAAGCTTAGATTCAACAAGCAAGAGCCTATTCCAAGGAGAAGAAGAAATTTACAGATTAACATTTGCAAATTTAGGAGATAAAAGAAATTTATACAATGTTGAAGTTTTAGGAACAGAAACATGGGGCGGCGTGGTTGTTGAACCTGGTTTCTTAAGTGTTGGACCAAGTGAATCTGGAGACTTGTTAGTTAAAGTAACTCCAAAAGAAGATGCAGCTTTAGGATCGAAAGTATTCACAGCAAGAGTAATGGCTGACAATAAATTAGTTAAAGAAATTAACTTAAATGCCAATGTTAGCGAAAGAACATCATTTACAGGACTTAGAAAGACCTTAGAAGTTCTATTTGCAGTATTAGTTATAGTATTGGTAGTGTTGGCTTTAATAATTGCCTTCAGAAAAGTTAGAGGAAGAGAAGAAGGCCCAGGTGTTGAGACTAACTCTGAACAAACTTACTACTAAAAGCTTTAGCAAAAAAAATTAATCTTTTTTTCTATTTTATTTTTTATTTTCCAATTAATAAAAATTTATAAATAATTAGTTCTATATTATTTTAATGGCATTAACTTCAGAGTATATTTTGACAAGAGTCATGAGAGAACTACTTAAATTCGGCTTAAAATATGAAGACAAGTTGGAACGTGATGTTTCTAGAAAAAGTATAATGAAGCCTGCAAAAACAAGATTGTTGGGGCTTGTTCAAGATTCTGAAGAAGTTGCAAGAATAACTTCTGTTTCTAGAAAAAGATTGGAAATTATGGTTTTTAACAAAAGAGAAATTGATAACATAACTAGTGTTGCTGAGCAAATAAAAGATAGATTAGGTGTTGATTACAAAATTTTAAAGGTATATTAATTTCTTCTGCTAAACTTTAATAACTCTATTAAAACTGAGATTAATATAATAGCTATAAGCACTATTGTAATAATTGAAAATGTTAAAGAAAGCTGGTTTGTATCTTTTACTGATGACCCTGTTATAGTTAAATCTGTTGTAATGCTTAACATTGCAAAAACAACAGCCAAAATTAATGTAACTGTAATTACCTCTTTATTTTCCATAAAAATATTATAAGTAGTTTATATAAATAGTTTGCTATAGTTTTAAAGAAGTTATTTTTGAGATGCCGTTTTTCTGCATTGAAACTCCGTAAATCTGGTCTGCCTCACAAATTACAGAATCATTATGGGAAACCAACACATACTGGGCTCTTTTTGAGTATTGAGCAATTAATTTAGACAATAATAACGAATTTGACTTATCTAAAGCAGCATCAATTTCATCCATTAAATAGAAACTGGCAGGCCTTACTTCTTGTATAGCAAAAATAAAGGCTAAAGCAGTCAGTGTTTTCTCACCACCACTTAAGCTCTTAATATCGAGATACTTGTTTCCAAGAAGCTTTACTTTTATATCCATTCCTGCATTAAGCGGGTTTTCTTTGTCTTCCAAGTCAAGATGGGCTTCACCTTTTTCAGTCAGACTCAAGAATATTTTTCTGAAATTCTCGTCTATTCCCTTGAAAGTCTTCATAAAAATAGACTGTTTTTTGCCTTCAATTTCATACATTAATTTTAGAATATCTTCTTTTTCCCTTGAGATCACATCTGCCTTTTCCAATAGATTTTTGTATTCCTTTTCTATAGTTTCATAAACTTCCAAAGCCCTCAAATTTACATTGCCTATTCCTTTAATTTCTCTTTCAAATTCAGATATTTCTGATTTTAATTGATCTAGGATTACTGCTCTTCTAATTTTAGCATCTGAAAATTGCTCAAATTCTTTTTGTAAGGCCTCGAATTCAGCAACAATTTTAGCTCTTTTAATTGACAATTCATTCATCCTGTTTTCAATTTCTTTTTGCTTAAATTGTTCATTTGAAATAAGAGATTCTTGTTTTTGAATATCTTCATTCAAGTGATTTCTTTTTGCAAACATTGATTTAAATTCTGAGAAAAATTGTTTTTCCTGGGATTCTTTTTCCTTAAGGAGTCTTGAATTTGAATCTATTAAGCTCTTTAATTTTGATAATTCTTCAGTAAACTGAATTATTTCCTTTTCATGATCTCTAATGATTTTGTCTATTTTCTCTTTTTCAGGGATATAAATTGTGTTTACCTGATTTAGGATATTTTTTAATTCTGTTTCATTTTTAGCCATTTGAATTCTTATTTCTGCCTTGCTTTCCTCTAATTTTTTCAGATTATTTATAATTTCAGGATTTCTTGATGATCTTTCCTTTAATTTTTCTTTCTTTTCTTTCAGGAATTCTAATTCTTTGGTTATTGAAGATATGGAATTATCTAGATTTTTTAATTCATTAAGAACTTGCTTTAAATCTGAATTTAATTTTTCCTTATTTTCCCTTATTTTTGATATGTCTGATATTTGATATGTTCTTTCAAACTTAATTATTTCTGCCTCAAATTCTGCTTTCTTATCTTTTAATTTAATTATCTGTTCTTCAATCCAGCATTTTCTATCTTCAAGTGATTTTATACTTTCTTTTAAATTAATTGATTCTTTTTCAAATTTATTTATTTCATCATCAAAGTGTTTTTCTTTAAATGCACCTAATTTTTTAGCTCTGTAACCACCAACAATAACTCCTGACTGATCAAACAAATCCCCTTCTAAAGTAACCATTCTTGCTCTTCCAACACCTATTTTTCTTGCTGTATCAACATCATCAATAATTAAAGTATCACCAAAAACAAAAGAAAATACATTTTTTAATTCAGAAGGATAAGATATTAAATCTAAAGCCAGCCCGTTTACTCCTTTTGAAGAAACCAATCTTCTTACATCATCTTTTATTAGTCTGGAATGAATTTTGTTTAATGGCAAAAAAGTAGCTACTCCTAATTTATTTTCCTTTAAAACCTCAATGCATTTTGTGGCTATTTCATCATCTTTAACAACAAGACTATTAATTCTTTGGCCTGCTGCCACTTCCAATGCAAGAGAATATCTTGAATCTGTTTTTCCCAAATCAGCTACTGTTCCATAAACCCCCCTTAATTTTAAAGAAAGAATTTTTTGTATGGATAAGTTTCCTGTTAGATATTCTTTTATTGTAATATTTCGAGCTTTTAATTTGATTAATTCTTCATTTGTTGTTATTAACTTGCTTCTTAAAGAAAATAATTGTGAGGAAATAACTGCATTTTCACCAACTTTTTGGTTTAGTTCTTTTGTAATATCCTTGAACTTTTCCCTTAAATCCTTTATTTCCTTTTTACCATCTGATAAAATTATATTTGATAATGAATGCAACTGGGAATCTGCCCTTTCTTTTTCCAAATTTTTTAATCCCTTTTCTTCTTTTACTTTTAACAATCTATTTTGCTTTTCTTCCAATTCTTTTTCTATTTTCTCAATTGAATTATCTTCTGCTATATCATGTGCTTTCTTGAATTTTTCAATATCTTCTTTTATAGAATTTTCTTTTTTTATTAACAATAAACTCTTTTCTTCTAATGTTTTTTTTTCTTTGTGCAGGGAATCTATTTTTTGATTTAATTCAGAATTATTTTGCTTTAATTGAAATATTCTCTCTTTTACCTTTTTGATCTCAATTTCGTAATTATCAAGTCTTGTTTTATCTTTTACCAAAGAAGTCTTTAATTCTTCAATTTCTTTTTGTATTTTGATTTGTTCTTTTTCGCCTCTTTCTTCTATCTGTGAGTTTAGCTGATTTATTTCTTCTTTTCTGCTTTTTATAGAGTTTTTTATTTCCCCTATTTTTATATTTATTTTATTAATATCATTTTGATAAGAATTAATTTTATTCTCAACTTCCAATTTTTTTTCTTCTTTATCTTTTATTTCAAAGTTTAACAATGTGGCTTTATTATTTTTCAGATTTTCCTCCAGCTCCTTGAATTTTAAAGCCTGATCCCGATCTTTTTTTAATTCTCTTAAATGAACTTCTCTTTCTTTCAAAATTATATTTGCATCATTTAATTTCTGATCTACTTTTCCCAGTTCCTGTAAAGTTTTTTCTTTTCTTTCTTCGTAAACTAAAATGCCTGCAACTTCCTCAATTATTTTTCTTCTTTCTTCTGGTTTCATTTCAGCCATTGCAATTATGTCACCCTGGCTGACTATATTATGCGAAACTGAAATTTTTGAAACTTTAATTAATTCCAATACTTGCTGTCTTGTTCTTTTCTCATCATTTATTTTGTAAATGCTTTGTCCGTTTTGCCTTACAAATCTTGATATTTTTACTTCATCAGAATCTATCGGGAATTCTCTTTTCTCATTGTCAAAGAAAATACTAACTTCTGCTTCTTTCATTGGGGAACCTGTTTTTCCACCATTAAAAATTAAATTAGCTGATTTTTCAGCTCTTATTGATTTTGCAGATAATTCGCCGAGAACAAACAACATACTGTCAATTACATTACTTTTCCCTGAACCATTGCTTCCAATAACGCAATTAAAAGAATTACCAAACTCCAACTCTGTAGGGCTGGCAAATGATTTAAAACCCTTTAATCTAAGCTTCTTAACTATTGTCATTTACAAGAAATTCAGTAAATTTTATTTATAAGTTTTGCCTTCTTAGAATTCTTTTAGAGATTTCTGTTTTTTTTGCTCATCCAAGACTTTAAATGTAGACCACGATCTTCTTATAAATTCAGGATATTTGTCAAAATTTTCCTTTAAGAATTTCTGACATACTGGATTGCTAGAATAACCAGAACCAATTGATTCTTTTGTTATTTTTTCAATTTCTTCCACTTCTTTTTCTCTTTCGCATTTTGCTATTATACTAGCTGCAGCTACAGGCATATGTTTTTCGGCGCGATGTTCAATTACTAATTGAGTAGTTTCTAATAATTCTGGATCAAGAAGTTTCTTTAAATAATTAGTATAGGCGTTTATATTCGGACTAGGGCAATCAATAATCATTTTATGGGGTTTTAACTGATTAATTATTTCAGCTTGTTTTTTTGCTTCAAGCCAATTAAGATTAAAACCATTGTCATCTGAAACTGCTTCGTCTATTTCTTTTGGCTTAACTTGTATTATTTTAATTTCAACTGCTAACTTTTCTATTTCTTTTGACAACTCTTTTCTTTTTTTATGTGTTAATAATTTAGAATCTTTTACTCCAATTTCTTTTAATTTAGGAACATCTTCTTCATTAAACATAGCCCCAACTAGGAACAAAGAACCGACGCAAGGACCTTTCGGGGAATTTTTAAAAAATTTCTCTCCCGCTTTCATCGATTCCTAGTATTTTCTGCCCCATTTGCGTTAATCTCCACCAATCTTCATATTTTTCTATTAGGCCTTCTTTTTCATAAGTCTTAAATCTTTTGCTTACCATTTTTCCACTTAAATTTAATTCTCTTCCAATTTTTGCTAAATTTTTTAGTTCAATTAGTTTTAAAATATTCTCCCTTTCTATTCTTAGAATTTCTTCCTTTTTGCTTTTCAATATCCAAAAAGTTTTTCCATTACCGTTTTGATTTTTTATATAATCAGTTTTATTTTCTGATTTATGATTATTTAAAATTCTTTTTATTAACCAGATAATCTTTTCATCTTTAATTCTTCTCTTTATTAATTTTAATAAAATTTCATGATCTACTTCATCAAAATAATGTTTTAGGTCAGCCTTTAAAATACAACCTTTAATAGTTTGTTCGCCCCCCCCCCACAATCTTTCTTTTGAAGAGATCGAATCTCTCTATGGCTTTTAAAGTTCCTTTAGTTTTTTTGTTCGCAAATGAATCATAAATAAATAATCTTTCAAAGATAGGACCAATTATATTGATTAATACATGATGAACTATTCTATCCCTAAAATGCGATTTGCTTATTTTTCTAATTTTAGGATCTCTTAAAATAAAAGTCTTTAATGGTCTTGGTTTGTAAGAATACAACAATAATTCTGTCTGCAGTTCCAATAGATTTTCTTCCAGATTTTCTTCAAAATCTATAACATATTTTTTTAAAGTTTTATGTTTTCTTGCTTTTTCAAAAGCATATTCAATATTTTCAAAAGAACAAAGATAAGGCCATAAATTGTTGTAGGTTTTCATTTTAAATGTCCCGACATTATTAAGGCTATTCTGAAAAACTGAGCATTGTTGTCAAGGTTGTTGTTGCCATTAAGACCATTGTTGCAATTGTTACCAACAACAAGCAAACGCCCGCAATAGTATCTCTCTTACTTTCATTATCACTGCTGATTCATATTTTCTACTTTCTACT
>JAGWAC010000003.1 GCA_018302125.1 Candidatus Woesearchaeota archaeon
AATAAAGAAATGATTGCTCATTTTTTTGAAATTTTGCAGTGTTAAGATTATATCTTCTTTAAACATGTGCTCAAAAACATCCATTGCAAAAATTTTATTTGGGGATAATTTTGTATAATCTTCTATGTCAGAATGTTCAGGTGTAATGTCATATCCAGTTACTTTGTATCCTTCTGTTCTCAGCCTGTTTTTTAAAGTTCCGGCGCCGCACCCAAAATCTAAAATCTCATCTTCCTTGCTTAAATTAGCTAAATTTATTGCAGTATCAACTTTCTTTTTAAAATATTTTCTTACTAATAATTTTTTGTTTTGGTGTCCAGCTGTAAGCTCGTCTTTATATACTTCCCATTTGCCGTTGCGGAAATATTTAATTTGTTTTACCTGCTTGTCTCCGCTATACTCGATTTTAAATTCTTTATCTCTTTCAGAATCTACATATCTTGGAGATAAAATCTTTTTATTTTCTTCCATAGTTAACTTCCATAGTTAATATTCTCTATTTTCAATATAAGATTACTCCTTGTAATATAATATTCTTGCCAGAACAGAATTTGCCCCTCTTAATAATTTTCTTACATCATTCATGTTCCTTACTTTTCTCACATTTTCCCAGACAATGCTTGGAGAAGTATAATATTTTATATAGCATTTTCTTAGCATTCCCTTTAATTCATGGTTGTTCAGGTATTTTGTCTGCAGCAAATTTCCATGAGTTCCGTCTAATTCAGACCATGAATTTATTTTCAATAAGTTCTCGTTGACAGCAGTTTCATACATTTCAGTTCCAGGCAGTGCCTCTGCCAAAACAAACTGGACATAATTTGCCTTTAATTTAACTGCAAATTTGATAGTGTCTTTAATTGTTTCTAAATCATCTTCTGGCAGTCCAATAATAAAACTTCCTGCAGCATACATTCCAAGCCTTTGCGTCTCTCTTACAATATCTAAAGCCTGTTGTGGTGTTGCTCCTTTTTTAACAGAATTTAATATTTTTTGTGAGCCAGATTCAAATCCATAATAAACTTGTGTGCATCCAGCTTCTTTCATTTTAGCCAGGATTTCATTGTCTACTGAATTCACCCTGCACATACACATCCAGGGAGTATTTAGTTTTCTATTGATCATTTCATCCAGTAATTCCATTCCAGCTTTTTTGTCAATAATAAAAGTGTCATCATCAAAAAAGATTTCATCTACTTCATATTTTTCTTTTAAAAATTCAATTTCATCGCAGATATTTTTGGCGCTTCTTCTTCTATGAGTGTGACCAGTCATTGTTTGCGGCCAGATGCAGAAAGTGCATCTTGCAGGACACCCCCTGCTTTGGAGCATCATCGCTGTTTTTTTGCCAGCATAAAATCCCTGGACATAGCTTTCTATTGGAAAATCATCCCTGTCTGGAAATGGCAGTGTATCTAAATTATCTTCAAATAGTTTTCGTGCATTTGTGATTACTCTTCCAAATTCTCTGTAAGTAATTCCTAAAACACTTGACAAAGGCTTGTTGTCAGATAAAGCCCTGCAAACTTCTTTTATTGTAATGTCAAATTCATCCCTGATTGCTATATCAACAAAATTATAATTTTTGATTGTTTTTTCATGATGATAATTCATATGAGGTCCGCAAAATGCAACAATGCACCCCGCTTCCTCTTTGATTTTTTGTGCAGTTTCTAAATCATAAATAAAAGAAGGAGCTGAAACTTCCATGAAAACTATGGCTGGCTTATACTCTTTTATTTTTTCAACAAATATGCTTATTCCCCATTCTTTGTCTACTGCATCTATGCCCCAAGCCTGAAATCCATCCTGCTTTAGCATAGAAACAGCATAAGCTAGATAAATTGGATAAGTAAGAACTTTGTCACCCCTTCTATGAGGCCATCTTACATTACTTCTTGTCCCATAACCAGAACCAGGCCACGGGGGATTGGCAACAATCACTTTCATCATTTTCACCAGTTAAATTAAAATTTTTTAATTGTCATTATTTAAATATTTATGTGTCAAAATTTGGTTTATTCAGAAGCAAATGACTTCATAATCTGATTTGAAGCAGCGTTGGAAACTTGTTGATTTTTTTTCATTTTTTGCCTGTAATATTTTTGTATTAATTTAATTTCAAAAAATTTATCATATAAGCCAACAGCCCATCTTAGCTTGCACCAAAAAGCAAAACCATAAATAAATAACTTTGGGGCTTTTATCCTTGTAGAGCCAGAAGCATATCTTTCTTTAATCTGTCCAAATGTGTTTGAAGCAAATTTAGTATATAATAATAAATTATCTACAAAAACAGGGTCTTCTATCCAAGGAAACATCTTGGATGTTGGTGCAAATACCATCTCTGAATAATTATCAGCCCACCCCTCCAGAGTTTGAGGTTCTTTCCATCCTAAACTAAGTGCATGGTCAAACATCTCCCCCCCAGGATAAGGCCTGTAAGGTTGTGGTCCTATTATAAAAGAAATTGGATCTAATTTCTTTATTTTCTTGATAAGCTTGATTGTTTTTATCATTTCTTCTTTTGTTTCATTAGGCAATCCTATCATAAAAGAATAATTTCCCCTAATGCCCCAATTATGGCAAATCCTAACCATGTTCAATACATCTTCAATAGTATTGTCTTTTTTTATCATGTCAAGCATTCTCTGGCTGCCGCTTTCTGCGCCTATTCCTAATTCGCTGCAGCCACTCTCCTTAATATATCTCATCATTTCATCATCTATAAGGCCCCTTCTAAAATAATCTGCCTTGCAGTTTGCACGCCAGTCAATTTTAATGTTCCTTTCAATTAATCCGTTTAATATTCTTTTTACTCTCTCCTTGTCAACAAAAAATAACTCATCTCTGAATCTAATTTTAGAAATTCCTAATTTATTGTAAACATAAAATAATTCCCCTAGAACTTTTTCTGGATTTTTTCCTCTCCATCTGTTTTTTGTAACAACATTTATGCAGAAAGTGCATCTGTGTGGACATCCCCTACTTGTAGTCACTGGAAAAAATGTATCTGTGTCATTATGCCTGTATAAGTCTAGCATTTCTTCATCTAATAAACTATAGTCAATCATGGGTAATTTATTGACATCTATAAGTGGTTGGACTGGACTCAGTATCATTTGTCCATTTTTTTTAAATCCAATTCCATTTATGTGTTCATAAGAAGTATTGTTTTTTATAGCTAAATAAAGATTGTATAATGGTTCTTCCCCCTCGCCAATAACAATAAAATCAATATCTTTATGCTTGATAGTTTGATGTGGATATAAAGTTGAGTGAGCCCCGCCCCAGACAAATTTGGCATTTGGATTTACAGATCTTATGATATTCATGATTTCAAAAGCAGACGTGATTTGGGCATTCATAACACCCATTCCAACTAAAATTGCATCTTTTGCAAATTCCTTTACATAATCTTCATATTTTTCTCTGACAGAACAGTCTAATATCTTAACCTTAACTCCTTTTGCCACCAGATATGAACCTAGTTCAAGAAGATCAACTGGTATATTTTGATAAAACTGAAAACTCTTCTGATTAAATCCAGGATTTATAAGTAAGACCTCAAATTTCTCTTTTTCCATGTCAATAATTCCCCATTTAATTAGTTAGTAACCAAATTCCATATAAATAATAAACTATTGTTAATTTTATTTATAATTTATGTTTATATATTTTTCGAAAGTTTTGGCTTTACACATAAATGGATGTTATTGCAGTTAATTCAGACTTTTTACATTTTCAAGCCATTATCTAATGTCAGCATATCATCCCTGTCCAAAACCCACTTCTCAGCAGCATCTAAATTTTCTTTTAGATGTTCAAGACTTAAAGTCTTTGGTATTGTAACAACATTATATTTGGAAATAAGCCATTTTATGGCAATTTGAGATTGTGTTTTTTTGTATTTCTCAGACATTTCATCTAATATTTTAATTCCAGGTCTTGCTAGTTTTCCTTTTGCTAAAGACCTATAAGCTATAATAATTATCTTGTTTTTTTGACAATAAGGGATTATCCTTGATTCCATATTCTTAGTAAATTTTCCATAATCCCTGACCAATAAATTATACTCTATTTGGTTTGCAGATATTTTATTTTCGCTGTTGTCTTGTGCTTCTTTTAATTCTTCAACAGAAAAGTTGCTGACTCCTATGAATCTTGCTAAGCCATTAAAAACTAAATAGTCCATTGCTTTCATAGTCTCATGCATGGGAATTTCTTTATTATATCCATGTATTAAATACAGGTCAATATAATTTGTTCTCAATCTTTGCAAGCTCTTTTTTGCAGAATTTATTAAGTCTTTATATCCTAGGTTTTGTGGTGAAACCTTGCTTGTTATAAACAGGCTTTCTCTATTAAAAGTTTTTATAGCCTTTCCTATTAATCTTTCACAACAGCCGTTTCCATAAATCTCTGCTGTATCAATATGTTTTACCCCGAGAGAAATAGCTTGTTTTAAAAAATTAACACTTTTCCTGTTTTTAAAAATAATTGTATCTAAAAGTCTTCCTATTCCCCCTGTACCCAAACCTATTGGTGGTATTTTAATGTTGTTGTATAACTTTTTATATTTCATAAAAATAAATCTCTCTTGGGTAAATTCCTATTTTTAGATTCCAAGTTAGTGGGGCCTTTAAAAACTTCTGTTCTAATTCTTCTGTAGCTAATTTTTAACAGATGCTATAAATCCGAAAAGCTTTTAGATATAGACTTGCTTAATGACATTTTATCGCTATTAAAGAAAGTGTATCAAGTTCTCAGGCTTAAAAAAATTATAACTAGATTTGAATATTTCGGAAATAATAACTTTCCTTTCCTGATAGCGAAATACAATTAATTTTTTGTTTTCTGCATGAATCTTCCACTTTCTTTGCAATAATCATGCTCTTAAAATATATTTCTATAAATGGTCCTGGCTTATTTCTAAATATTATATCCGGAGGAAATGGGGCAGTGCCAGATTGTTGGGAAAAAGGAACCTGTTCTTTAGGGGCAATAAATGGAGATATTTGAATAACATATAATCCTTCAAAATTTTTATAATCTTTTTTTATGTCATTGGGGAGTCCATAATAGTTTTCATAAGTCATATTTTGATTACCAGACCTATGACTATATATCACTCTGTCATGAGAGAAACTATCAAATGCAAAAATATCTGCCTCAGATTCCAGAACATTTGTATTAATACTCTTTGCCCATAAATTCTTGCCAATTGCAATGTTTGAATTATTATAAAGAACATCACTTAAATATGTTCCATAATAAATATTCAATGTGATATTATTTAATCCAGCCTCATTAAACACATTTAATAAATCAGTCCTTGTATCAATTTCACGTAAGAGCAGGTCATGCTTAATAGAATCCCTTATATTTGGGTATAAAGAAACAAAACTAATCAATACTAAAAATATGATCAGAATAAATTTTAATTTTCTAAAATCTGGAGAAGCGATTTTGTTTATCAATCTCATTAAACTTACATATAGGCCATATACTCCTAATCCGGAATATGCACCCAATATAGGAAATAATGGCAGCATATATCTGTATAAAACTGACTTTGATAAACCAATAACAAAATAAAAAAATAATGGAAAAGTTATTACTGTAATTTTTATTAGTAAGCTTGTTCTTCGATTTAAGACAAGGTATATTGTTCCTAAAACAGATAATATTAAAGGAAATAATCCATACCCAAGATAGAGAGATTTTGTAATATGGTCTATCCAAGAGTAATTTGTTTCACTCTCAGCCCCATACCACCCTATTTTCACAGTATTTCTTTGGATAGAATTATACGCGTTAAATGTTTTAAAATCAAGAAATATATAAGGATTTAAAATAACAAATACAAGTACAGCAGTAACTCCTATTATTAAAATATGTTTTAATAACTGGCGATATTTTTTACGATAAGAAAATAACATGGGAGCAAGAATTGCAACAGAAACTAAGAAGCCATTGAACTTTGTTGATGAAGTAATGCCTAGAACTATGCCTAGAATAATGATTTGCTTTAAGCTCATTGGCTCGTTTTCTTTTATAAAATTTAAAACTAATAATATTGTTAATGCAACTAAAGCAGCGAAAGGAATATTTACTGTTAAAAGATGGGAATTTGTAACCCATGATAAAGATGTAGCTACAAATAAAGCTGATAGAAAAGAAATGCTGCGTTTTTTTATTATTTTGTATGCGATTAAATATGTGCAGATAATTCCCAATACAGAAAATAAAAGTATAATTAAATGTCCTGGAAATTCAAATGAAATATTATGAAAGAGGGTGTTGGTTTCAAACAGTGTTCGAAATTCAGATGTGTCGCGAATCATGCCTATTAAATAAAGAAAAATAAATAGGAAAATGTAAGTTATCATAAAAATATAGATAACAAAGCCAGGAGAAGAAAAATAAACTGGATTTCCAAGTCTTCTGGCAGCATTAAGTGCCGGGACCAAGATTGAATCTTGTATGTTCAGCGGAAGACCCCCTATGATTCCAAGAAGAGTAGTTATAAGAGTTAATAAAATTAAATCTATTTTAAATGGTTTTAAAGAAATTAAATGTCTCTTTATTGTTTTTATCATTTCTTTAGAGTTTAATTAAACTTTTTGCCATATTTCCTGCAATTGTCTGGTACGCTTCACAGGGAGTCCAGCAATTTGGGCATCGAAGAGCTTCTGCATCTTCCTGCATTCTTACTACATTAGGATCTTGCCAAAATCTTTTAAAATCATAATTAAATTCACGTATGTTTCCCAAAGGTTTTGCCCAAACTAAGCATGGAAAAATATTTCCATAAGGATCCATAAAGCAGGATGAATTCAGCGCCTTGCAGGGAAGAGGTGATTTGCCAGTTTCTACAAATTTCTCTACAAATTTTGAATACCTGCTTTCAAAAAAGCTAACTTTCCAGTCATTTCCTTTCTTGAGTTTTCTATAGTTTCTGATTTCGTTAATAACGCTTTTATTGTATTCAACAGTTTTTTGTTGGTCAGAATTTTTAAAATAATGATTTGAAGTATGGTATAAATTCATATGTATATATTTTGGGTCTATACCATAATTTTTACCCAGGTTTTGAATAAATGATTCTATCTTGCCCATGTTATATGGCGAAGAAGTATAACTGATAAAGACATTAAAGTGTTTATTTTCAAGTTTTTGCAGTTCGCGGAATGTTGTCAGGCATTTGTTGAAAGAATCCTTTATTCCTCGAATTTCATTATGAGCTTCTTCATAGCCATCTAAGCTGATAGAAACTGCAAAACGTGGAATTTTTAAAGTTAGAATTTTTTTTACTTGTTCAACAATATTTTTTGTATCAAACCCATTTGTTGTTGTATGCACAACATAAAGTTCATCATTGTATTCTGTAATTGATTTTAGAATTTGATAAACATCTCTAATAAACGGTTCTCCCCCAGTAAGTTGCAGCCAGGAAGATTTGGAATTTTTAAAAATATTTCCGATTTCTTCATAGCTAAGTTCTCCATCTTTTATCTTTTTGGGGTTTGCTAAATAATTCCTGCCAATGTTACAGGTTTTACATAAAAATGTACATGCATAAGTTATTGCAAAAGTAATCTTGCACGGGCTAGAAAGTCTTTTATAATTTGACATTAAAAGTTTTTTTGAAATTGAATAAAGAGGTTTCATTTTAAATAATAACCTTTCAGTTTTTTAATTTAAATAATTATCGAAAATTATTTCTTGCAGGCTGGATTTTCTTGTACAAGTTTTTTTAAATTTCTGTTTAAATTCTCTTTAATATAGATATTTCACCTATCTAAAAAAGTTTAATTAAAAATTTCCTTAATTGAAAAATGTAAAGTAAACCTTTAAAGTATACACTTCTCAAAATCAATTAATTCTGTCAATAAGCTTCCTAAATTCATTTTTAGAAGATAAAATTGTATACTTGAGAGTGCACATTGTTTTCAAGTCAATTTGTAATATTGTCAGTTACTCATTAAATCTTAAAAGTTCTGAGAACTTTTCCATAAGACTGTATACTTAACAACTTTACTTAACATAAAAGGGCTCTGTATAATTAACTAATGGTGGAGAAATTCTTTCTCTCAAAAGTGTGAAATTTTGTCGTTTTAAGCTAATCTCATTTTTTTCAAATGAACTTTTATTTATAAAATTAAAGTCCCTAAATATATAGGCTTATTTTAAGATATATTCAAAGCTTTAAAAGGCCTTGTAAAAAAATAAATATTTGGGGTTTATATGGATAAAAAAAAAGTATTATTAATTAATCCATCAATGATGAGTGTATATGAGAAATCAGTCCTAAAAAACTCATTTCCGCACTATCCACCTCTCAATCTTCTCACAGTTGCCGGAGCGTTAAAACAAAATTCCATACCTGTTTCTCTATTAGATCTTGACTTAATTAATAACCGCGAATTAACTGAAGTACTTCAAGAAAAATTACGCGAGGTTAATCCAGAATTAGTGGGTGTCACATTCACCACAACATTATACAGTCAATGTGTAAAGATTGCCGAAATAATTAAGAATTACAAAAAGGATATCATTGTTGTTGCTGGTGGTTCTCATGCATCTTCAAAACCAGAAGATCTCATTACCAAAACACCGTATGATATGGCAGTTGTTGGTGAGGGAGAATTTACTCTTGCTGAAGTCATGACTAAACCAAAAGAACAATGGAACACAATTAAAGGACTTGTCTATAAAGGAGATAAAGGAGAAATTATCAAAACAGAAAAACGTCCATTTATCAAGAATCTTGACGAAATTCCATTTCCCATGTATGAAATTATCAATATCTATAACTATAACATTCCGCCAAGTTTCAGAAGAAAAACACCAACAGCTTGTATGGAAACAAGTAGAGGCTGTCTATGGGGATGCACTTATTGTAACAAGTCTGTCTTTGGAAGAAATTTCCGTGTAAAAAGTCCTGAGCGAACAGTCAAGGAAATTGAACAATTAGTTTCTCTTGGTTATAAAGAAATCCACATCGTTGATGACATGTTCACGACTAACAAAGAACGTGTCAAAGAAATTTGTCGTCTTCTTATTGAAAAAAATATAAATATAATCTGGGCATGTCCTAATGGCATACGCGCAGATAGAATTGATCGAGAACTCATAAGCCTAATGAAAAAAGCAGGATGCTATCGTGTGTCCATTGGTGCAGAATCAGGAAATCAAGATGTCTTGAATGCAATTGAAAAAAATCAGACACCTCAGCAGGTTGAAGTAGCTTTCAAGATTTGCAGAGAATTAGGTATGGTCACACATGGATTCTTTATGTTCGGTCTACCAGAAGACACTGAAGAAACAATGCAGCAAACAATCGAGTTTGCAAAACGCTGTGAGCCAGATATTGCAAAATTCGGCATCATGATCCCTTTACCTTCAACACCGATTTACGAAAAATGGAAAGAAAAACAAGCTATTACAGAAAACTGGGATGATTACGGATTCCATAAAGAAAAACCAGTTTATACTCACCCAACTCTATCACATGAAACTATAAAAAAATACTATAAAAAATCATATCGCGAGTTTTATCTGCGACCAAGCTTTATTATTCGACGTGTATTTCGTAGTCTAAAGACTGGACAAATTTTTGATGATATAAGGTTAGTGCTTGCAACAAACTGGTTTTCTTAAATGATCAAGATTAAACCAGCAAAGCCAAAAATTTTATAAAAAGGGGAATCATTTTTTTATTAAAAATAAAAAAAGAAGTTAAAAAAAATGCTGCAAAAAAGAAAAGTACTGATGGTTTATTGTTATGCTAAAGCAACGCAGGGAAAACTAAGGGATGTTGGTGGAGCACACCCACCTATTGGGTTACTATATGCAGCCGCGTCTATTGAGAAAGCAGAACACAATGTAAAAGTTTCTGATGAATTAGTAAATGATGATACTGAAAAAATTATTGAAGAATTTAAACCTGACACTTTATGTTTAAGTGTAAATACTCCTTGTGTGCCTAGAGCAAAAGCTCTTGTGGAGTTTGGAAAAAAACATGGTGTAATGCTTTTTATAGCTGGTGGTGCTCATGCAGTAAACGAACCCAAAAGTTGTATAGTTGATATTGGAGTAAATGTTGCTGTAATGAATGAAGGTGAAGTAATACTTCCTAAACTTCTCAATAAAAATGACTGGAGTAAAATTAAAGGCATTACTTATAAAAATAATAAAGGAGAAATTATCAATAATGGAAAGAGTGATCTTATTGAAGACCTTGACAAAATACCTTTTCCAGCACGGCACTTGATTGATTTTTCAAAATATGCTGGGACAGCTGAATTTGGATTTTTACTGCACAAAAATGAAAAATGGACTCCAGTAATAACATCAAGGGGTTGTCCTTACTTATGCACTTTCTGTGCAAATTGGAGAGTAATGGGAAGAGATACTAGGGATAGAAGTCCAGAAAATGTTTTAGAAGAGCTGAAAGAAATCAAATATACCAATGGCATGAATACTATTTTATTTCTTGATGATACATTTACATTAAGACCAAAACGAGTAGAGAAAATATGTGAATTAATGATAAAAGAAAACCTTAACATGAAATGGTCTTGCCAAACAAGAGTTGATGTCTCAAAAGAGCTCTTGGAACTCATGAAAAAAGCAGGATGTCAACTTGTAGCATTTGGAGTAGAATCAGGAAGCAATAAAGTTCTGCGAGCAATCAAAAAAGGAACAAATATAGACATAGTGAAAAATGCTTTTAAAATTTCGCATGAAGTTGGATTAAAAAGAAAAGCCTTTTTTATTGTTGGGCTTCCTGGAGAAGAAAAAGAAGACTTTGAGATGAGTGTAAAATTCGCAAAAGAAATTAATCCTGAGTACTTATGGGTAAGCAAGTTTGCCCCAGTCCCTGGTTCTGAATATTATGAAAAAAATAAAGAAGATCTGAAAGATATGAAGTGGGAAGACTATGGTTATTTTAATGGAAAAACATCAAATGAAGTTGAGCAAAGACATAGGAAATTAGTAAGGTCATTTTATCTGAGACCAGCTTATCTATTTAACTTCATGAAACGATTTTCATGGCTTGAATTTGCTTATATGTTCAGAATGTTCAAAAGTTTTGTTAGAAGTTAAAAAATTATATTGTATTTTTTTCAGGAAGATAAAAAATGAAGAATAAAAAATGGAAAAAAATCAGGACTCTGCAACTAGAACAATCTACCGATATATTTAAAAAGAATATTTTCTTAGAAAAAAGTGATTCTTTATGAGAGATCTTTACTTATCTTATTTATTGAAAAAATCTATAGAGGGTGACCCATTAGTTGGTTTAAAAAAAGGCCTACAATATAGTAGCCTTATTTTATCACGTGCAACAAGAAAATCTTTGGCAGGCCCATTTCATGGAGCTATTGTTGTAACTTACAAATGTAATCTTCGATGTCCTATGTGCTTTTTGTGGAAAGGACCTGGAGAATATGATAAGCAGCATAATAAAAAAGAACTTTCTACTGAAGAAATGCAACATTTGATTGATGATTTTGCTGCAATTGGCACTGCTGGAATTGGATTTACTGGTGGTGAACCAATTTTAAGGCCAGACATGCTTGAAATTATTAAGTATACAAAGAAAAAAGATATGGTTACTCATATGTCTTCCAATGGTTACATAATTGCTTCTAAAGAAATTGCAAAAAAAGTTGTTGAATCTGGGTTGGATGCTATTGGTTTTTCTGTAGATGGAGCTTTACCAGAAACACACGATTCTATTCGTGGTAAAGGTTCTTACAAACGAGTTTTGCAAGCAATTGACAATATTATTGAATTAAGGAAAGAATTAAAAAGCAAAATAAAAGTAGTTGTAGTTTGTGTTGTAAGCAATTATAATGTTGATCAGCTCATTAATTTGGTTAATATCCTTAAAAGAAAAGGAGTTGACCATGTCAGTTTTATGCCTTTTCATGATATAGGTTTATTTAGTTCTGGTACTGAAAATAGTGAAGAGTTTAAAATTAAGCAGGAAAAAGTAGAACGGCTAAATAAAGCAGTTGATGAACTTATTAATATTAAGAAAAAATCGAAAGCTATTGAGAATTCATTGGCTTACCTTAAACTTTTTAAAGATGCTTTTGAACACAAAAAACTTCCCTTTTCTTGTTATGCAGGTTATGCTACCGTATGTATAGGTGCTTATGGGGACATTTATCCTTGTTTTCCTCGAATGGAAGGAGAAATTGGAAAAGGACCCAATATTCGACAAACCCCGCTCAAAGAATACTGGCATTCAAACCAAATCAGAGAAGATCGAGAAAAAGTTAGAGCATGCAGAGAATGTTTCTGGAATAATCAAACCGAGATTAATTTATTGTTCCATCCATTTTATAAAAAATAATCTCTTCTAAAATTACTATGTTGTATAAGAACATTTTAATAACTGGTGCTACTGGATTTATAGGAAGGCATTTGATGCATGAGCTTTCTAAACCCAAATTTAAAAAAAAATATAATTTTATTTGTTTTGTTAGGCAACCTATAAAAGCACATTTAATTTTAGGTTCTCTTGAAGATAAAAATTCACTCTTAATTGCAACAAAAAATATTGACTGCGTTATTCATCTTGCCGGTGAAACAAGAAGTTCTAAAAAAGATTTAAACTATATGACAAATATACTTGGAACAAAAAACCTGATTGAAGCTTGCCAAGAAAATAACGTGAAAAGATTAATATTTTCCGGAACAGTGAATGCAGACTTAAACAAAAGGGGAGTTTATGGAGAATCAAAAAAACAAGCAGAAGAGTTGATAAAAAATTCCTGCCTAGATTATGTCATTCTAAAATTAGGCCTGGTATATGGTCCTGGGGACAACCAGTTATCAAAAACACTTGCACTTGTAAAAAAACTCCCAGTCATACCTATTCCTGGAAATGGAATTAAAAGAATACAGCCCGTTTATATAGAAGATGTCGTGAAGGTTATAATCACGTGTTTAGAAATAAAGAAATTTAAAAAAAAGATATATAATATTGCTGGTCCATATCCAATTACATTCAATGATTATATCCAAATTGTTTTAGATTCTCTTAAACTAAAGCGTATAAAAATTCACATTCCTATTTTTTTCATAAAATTGTTTTTACTCTTAACTGGCAGAGCTTTTGAGAATATTATCACTTCTGAAATTGTAACCTCCATAACACAAGATAAAGATGCTGATATACATGATGCTCAATATGATTTAGGTTTTAAACCTAAAGAATTTAATGCTATGATTCCCTTTTTAATTAGTGAAAAGAAAATGTGATATTTATTAAATTATATAACAAATTAATTTAAGGGACTCAACAGAGTTTATTTAACAGAAGATTTAAAAATAACATATAGTTTTTCCAAAATATGCCAAAAATTAGTCCAAAAGTAAAGATAACCGTTGTTATTCCAGCATGTAATGAAGAACAAAATATTGGGAAAACAATAAATGATGTTAAGCCTTTCTGTGATAATATTATTGCAAGTATAGCCAAGAAAACTAATGATCAAACAGCAGATATTGCAAAACAGCTGGGAGCAAAAGTGATATTCGACCACGGCCTTGGCAAGGGCGATGGTATAAGAAGCACTTTAGATTATTTGGAAGATGAAGATATTGTTGTTTTTATTGATAGTGATGGTTCACATATAGCTTCTGATATTCCTTCTATTGTTCAACCAATAATTGATGATAAGGCAGATATGGTTATAGCTTCACGTTTTCTCGGCGGAAGTGAAGAATTACATGGAGATTTTAACAAGTTTTTAAGGATGTTTTTCTCAATGTGCATTGCACAGATTATTAATTGGCGATTCAAAACCGAAATGCAGGATACCCAGAATGGGTACAGGGCATTTAAAGTTAAAGTTCTAAAAGATTTAAATCTTACATCTAATCATACTGAAATTGAAACAGAAATGTGCATGAAGTGTATTAAAAAAAATTATAAAATATTAGAAATTCCAAGCAGGGAGCTTAAAAGATCTTCAGGCAAGTCAAATATATCCATTATTAAACATGGGAGGAGATATGTCTGGACAGTTTTTAAAAATATTTTTTAAGAAATTTATTTGATAGAATGCATTATTTCTGAAATGTAATCTAGATCTTCTTTTTTAAGATTTGGGTGTATTGGTAGTGATAAAACTTGGTCTATGATTTTCTCAACCACAGGCAAATTGTCTTTATAGCCTAGATCAAGATATAATTTCTGTTTATGAATTGGTTTATTATAAAAAATACCAGTTCCAACACCAGCATCATTTAGTTTTTTTATAACTTCTTCCCTGTTTTTTCCAACTATTCTAATTGTGTATTTATGAAAAGAATGCTTTGAATTTGCCTGAACTTTTGGTGTTATTATCCAATTTAAATCTGAAAAGCTTTTTGTATAAAATTGCGCTGTTTTGATTTTTTTATCAACAATAATATTTAGTTTCTTTAATTGTTCAATACCTATAGCAGCAGCAATGTCATTCATCTTAAAATTAAATCCTAAAATATCATGTTGTCCTTTTATTTTTGCACCATGAATTCTTAGCATTTTGGAAATTTCTACAACTTTTTCATCATTTGTAACTACAGCGCCGCCGCCGCAAGTTGCAAGATTTTTAGTGGGGTCAAAACTAAAAACAGAAGATGTTGTCCAAGCTCCCGTCTTTTTTCCTTTAAATTCAGATCCATGGGATTGTGCAGCATCCTCAATTAAAATTAAGTTATGTTTGGCAGCAATTTCAGAAAGTCTGTCCATGTTACATGGTTGACCATAAAGGCTTACAGGCAAAATAGCTTTTGTTTTTTTAGTAATCTTTTTTTCTATTAAATCTGGATCTATATTGTAAGTTTCCTCATTAATATCAGTAAAAACTGGTTTTGCTCCAACATGAAGAATAGAATTTGCAGTTGCAATAAAAGATAACGGCGTAGTAATAACTTCATCCCCATTTCCAATACCATTTGATTTTAACACGCAATATAGTGCGCTTGTTCCAGAACTAGTGCCTATAACCTGTCTCATTCCTAAATAACTGGCAAAATTCTTTTCAAATTCTTCTACTTTATTACCTAATAATAAATTTCCAGATTTAATTACTTCTAAAACTCTTTCTTCTTCCTCTTTCCCTAAAAAGGGTTTATTTAATGGAATGTTCATATTCACTAGTTGAAAAAATAGAATTTATAAAGTTTTTTAACGAATGAAAGCAAGATATATAAACTTACTCTAAAATTTTGCTATAAAATGCCCACAATAACATTAATCTGTAATGAATTTCCCCCAGTTATTATGGGGGGTATAGGAAATACTGCAAGAGTTCTAGCAAATAATTATTTAAAAATCAAAAATCTCAAAGTAAATATAATAACTGCAAAATATAATGAAAATAAAGATTTGCCAAGAGTTGAGCAAAAAGGAAATTTAACTATTTATAGAATAAAAGCCCCTGATTGGCTAGAATTCATTATTGGAAAAGTTTACAAAAAAAATTTGTGCTTTCCTTTTTATGTTGGTTTGTTTTCTTTATTTAATAGAAAATTAATAAAGGAATCTGATTTAATTCATTGTTTGCATGTTAGGGATGCCTCATTTTTGTTTAAATATAAAAAACCCTTAATTCTTAACTTAAGCGATATATATGGTCATCTTGTTCCAAAGAATCCGCTTAAATATCCTTTTAATGAAAAAGGGAAATTCTTGAAATACTTAAATCATATGTGGTTTAGAATTATAGACTATATTGCAATGAAAAAAACAGATGCTGTTTTAAATTCATGCATTTATTCCAAAGAAATGTGTGAAAAGATTTATCCATTCACAAAAAGTAAAACAAATGTTGTGCATAAGGGTACTGATTTTCCTTCTTTGAAAAATATGCTTAGTAAAGAAATAGACATAATATTTATAGGCTCTAGATTTGAGATTAAGGGGGCAAAAGAAGTTTTATTCGCAGTAAATATTCTAAAGAAAAAATATCCAAATATAAAATGTTTAATGATTGGCAGGTATTCAAAATTCGATTATGATTATGAAAAATTCATTAAAGATAATAGCTTACAAAATAATATTATGATATTAGGAAATACCCCACATGACAAAATTTTTGAATACTTGAAAAAATCAAAGATTTTTGTAAATCCTACTCATCTTGAAATGATATCTCACACATTGACAGAAGCAATGTCTGTAAAGCTTCCTGTAATATCTTCAGATGTTGGCGGAAATTCTGAAATAGTGCAGCATGAAGAAAATGGTTTTCTTATAAAATCAACAGATTATGATTCATTGGCAAAATACATAGACTTCCTTTTAAAAAATCCAAAAATAGCGAAAAAAATGGGGGAAAAAGGATATAAACAAGTTAAAGAAGAATTTTCTGAAGATCAAATGGTGGAGAAATATATTAATTTATACAATAAATTCTTGCCAGATGAAAGAAGAATTCAAAAATAAATATTATTACTTGATTTTCTTTGCTGGATTTCCGACAACAGTCGAATTATCAGCTACATTTTTTAATACAACTGCCCCAGCTCCAATAATAGAGTATTTTCCAATTTTAACCTTGGGAATTATAACTGCCCCAGTATAAACATAAGCTCCCTGACCAACTTCAACATTCCCACCTGTTTTAACTCCCGGAGCTATGTTTGAAAAATCACCAAGAACATTATCATGTTCAATAACACAACCAGCGTGTATAATGACATGATTGCCTATGTTAGAATTGGGTTGTATTGTTACATTTTGACAAATGATACATCCTTTTCCAATCTTGGCAAACTTAGAGACATAAGAAAAGTCGCTTATAATCGTAGAAAAATTATATCCTATTTCTGAGAGTTTCTCAACAATTTTTTCCTTTTTCTTATTGTCTCCAAAAGCAACTATAACATCAGTATCGCTTTTTACAGGAACATGATCAGCTATATCATCTAAATGACATATAACTTTAACGCCATTTATATTCTTGTCAATGTTTTCTCTATTAATAATATCAATAAGTCCTCTGATCCTATGAGTTTTGCATATGTCAATTACATATCTTGCCTGAGATCCAGTTCCGATTATGTATAAATCTTTCATTTAGAAAACGAGATTCAGATAAATTTATAAAGATTCTTGTAGATTATACCTTTTTGTAAGGTGGTTTATGACTAAAGTTTTAATAACTGGTGGTGCTGGATTAATAGGTTCTTTTGTTGTTAGGAAACTTATTGAATTAGGTCACCAGCCAATTGTATTTGACTCTTTTACTCAATATGTTTCTCCATTAAAAAGCAATTATCAAAAATATTTAAAATTAAGATTTAAAGATATAGAAAATTCAGTTATTTTTGAAAGAGGAACAACAGTAGACAGAGAAGATATTGCAAATGTAATGAATAAATACAAGCCATCTAAAGTCATCCATTTGGCAGCCCTTCCAATAGCAGATGAAGCTGAAAAGCATATTGAAGAAGCAATAAAAAGTATAGGAATTGGGACAGCAAATTTATTGTCTGTAATAAAAGACTGTGGTTTTGTTGACAGGTTTGTTTACATTTCCTCAAGTACAGTTTATGGTGATTTTTTATATGAACCTGCTCCAGAAGATCATCCATTAAATCCTATTCAAAGATATAGTTTAGTAAAATTATTTGGGGAGCATCTTACAAAAGTAGCTGGATTAAGGGATAATATAGAATATGTAATTATAAGGCCGTCTGCAGTTTACGGGCCGACAGATGTTAATAGAAGAGTTATCCAAATTTTTGTTGAAAATGCAATTTCTAATAAACCAATTATATTATTTAATAAAGGAGAGGAAAGATTAGATTTTACTTATGTCGAAGATGCTGCCGAAGGAATTGTTCTGGCAACATTTGACCCAAAAGCAAAAAATCAGACTTTTAACATAACAAATGGTGAAGCAAGAAGTCTTAAAGACATTGCAGATATATTAAAACTATATTTTCCAGATTTAAAAATCGAAGTAACATCAAAAGATGCAGTATATCAAAGACCTAAAAGGGGCTCTTTAGATATTACAAAAGCTAGAAATATATTGGGTTTTAATCCAAAATATAATCTTGAAAAAGGGATTAAGAAGTATTTAGAATTCTCAGCAGAGCATTATGCAGAAGATGAAGCTAAAAAAGAAATTTTAAAATCAAGAATAAAATTATAAAACTTTGTCATATACTTCAAAAATCCTTTTTCTTACTACATTAAAACTATATTCTTTAATGCATTTCTCTCTCGCTCTTTTTCCATGTAAATTCCTTAATTTTTTATTCTCACTATACTCTAAAATTGCCTCTTTTAGTTGTTCAATATTGTTTGGCTCTATAACTTTTCCGCAATTTTCAAGAACTATAGGAATATCAGCAACACCAGTAGCTATAATTGGTTTTGCCATTGACATCATCTCATAAATTTTATACGGCATTTGAAACATTGCAGAAGGATTATTTTTCAAAGGAGTAGCAATAATATCTGCTGCTGCCACATAATCCGGAACTTCGCTATGCGGTTTGTAATTTTCAACTATTATTCCTTCTTTTTTTCTCAATTCATTTGCAAATGCATTGTCATTGCTTGCACCAACTATCATTAATTTTATTTTCTCATTTTCTTTTCTTGCTTTATTTAAAGCTTCAGCCAAATCCAATATTCCTTTATGCTTTCTAGGAGTTCCAATAAAAGAAACTAAAATTTCATTCTTTTCAATGCCATATTTTTCTCTTATTTTTCTTCCATCATATTTTTCAGGATCAAATAAGTTAGTATCTGCTCCAGATGGTATATATGTCCCACCAAATTTTCTCTGTAAGCACAAAGCATCAACAATAAGTCTATCAGAATAATTTCTTAATTTTTCAAATAATTTTTTCGAAAAATAGCTTTCAGGCATATAAAAATCAACTAAACAAAACTTTACAATATCAAAAGGATTTAAAGAAAAATAATTATCTAACACATACTGGCTCTCCCAGTCATCTATATCTAAAATTACTTTTTTATTTTTTAATAACTTTAATAATAGTCCAACCCCAAAACTGTAAAATTTTGGCTTAAAAACATGGACAATATCAGAATCAATTTTTCTATAAATATCAAAAAAAGTCTTGAGATAAATTGGAAAAAATCTATGCCCATTTACAGGTTGAATATTCCATTCTTCATTCTTTAAAGGCTCGTAAATTCCATTATTATTTGCAGGCCCGGTTATTTTAGTTTCATATTTTTCAGATAAAATTCTTCCAAAAGGATAAACTCTAATAAAAGGATTGCTGGATAAAGTACTTGATACTAAAGTAGTTTTCATGAAAAATAGCTATTTTAAAAGGTTTTTAAGTGTATTTGTGTCATATTTCATAGAATTCAATAGATTGCAGGATTGCAAGCAGAAACAAACACTAGTTTGCTGTCTTCTTAATTGCGCTTCCTTGGAATTCCAAAGTTTGTTAAAATCAAAATCATAATCTTTTAGTTCAGCAAATGATTTTGTTGGTTCGCATATTGCAACCTTTCCAGTTGGAAAAACAACCCCATCATTATATCCTGCCAGACATTTTAAAGTTGGTTTCTCATGTTTTATCATGTCAATTGAATGTCTTAATTTTAAGACCTCAACCCTTCCAGGCAAGTCTTCTGTTTCTTTGCTCATCCATTCATAAACACCTTCTAATTCTTCAGGATTTGGCTGATTTGAGATTTCTGGTTCATAATCCATCAAAATATCCTTTGGAACTTGGTAATAATTTTTTCCCGTCCTTAAAACATTAACTTTAAAATTTATTTTTAATTCTTCTTTTACATATCTCGACAAGAGTTTTACTTCATGAATATTTGTCTTTGTCATTGTCAAATTTACAAATAATGATAAATTTGAATGTTGCTCAGCAATTCTCTTTAAGTCATTTATTAATTCAATGTCTTTTTTCCATATATTCGGAACTCTCCTTATTTTATTGTGAGTTTCCTCTAAACCATCTAAAGAAACAACAATAGTCAGTCTTCTTTCGGGATTTTCAGTAACTAATCTTGTTACATTATCTAGAATTTTTGTTCCCAATAATCCATTGGTTACTATGTTAATTCTTTTAGTTTTGTTAATTTTGTAGAAAGCAGTACATATTTCATAAAGATCTTTCCTGATAAAAGGCTCTCCACCAGTAATTACTAGCATGTTTAATTGTGTCTTCAATGATTTGATCATTTTAATAATATGTTCAAAAGACATTTCATCTTGTTTCTTGTTCAGATTTTTCCAGTAAAAACAGTGGGAACATCTTGCATTGCAATAATCAGTAACATAAAAAATCAGGTTTTGTGGAGTCTGGAAATTTTTTACTCTCTTTACCCTGAATTTATTTACATTTTCAACCAAAGGATCTCTGATTTTTTTAGGTATTTTCCTAATTAACTGATAAGCTACCCTTTCAGCACCAGAAAATTGATTTAAAGTCATTTCAAAAACACCTGACTATACTAAATAAATAACTTCCTATATAAAATTATTTGGTAGCACTGTGGTACACAGAAAGATTTATATACTACTAATTAAGAGCAACATAGATGGAATTGAAAGAAAAAATTAAAGGATTAAGAGCCTTGATTGTAGAAGATAATGAAGTAACTGGGAGCTTTTTGCATAGAGCTCTCTCTATAATGGGTTTTGAAAAAACAGATTTGGCAGAAGATGAACAAACAGCTTTATCTCTTTTAAATCAAAAACAATATGACTTTGTTTTATCTGACACAAATTATGGTTGTTCTGGAGCAAGAGATTATTATGGTCCAAGAATAGTTGTTGCAGCTAGAAAATTAGGTCAAGATCCAAGAGTAATTGCAATGTCAGGTCTGGATAATAATGTAGAAGTATGGACTGGTGAAAGCGAAGCAGATTTATTCTTAAGAAAGCCTTTTAGTCTTGCAGATCTAAAAGAAGCTTTAGAAAAGATTTACTGATTATAATTTTATTTTCTTTGCATTAATTTTATCAATATAAATTTTGTTCCATAATTCCAGCATCAATAAGCTCCAAATTCTTCTAGAATTGTCTCTCCTGTCAGAATTATGTTCTTCAATTATTTTTTTCACATAATTGCTGTTAAAGAAATTTCTGTGTTTAATGTCATTAATTAGTTCAGCATTAATTAAGTCTCTTAATTCATCTTTTATCCAGTGCTTGATAGGAACATCAAAACCTTGTTTTCCCCTTTCCAAAATCTCCTTAGGCAATAAATCTGAAAAAGCCTTCTTTAAAATATATTTGTTCATTCCATTTTTTATTTTCAAATAAGCTGGAATTCCTGAAGCTAAGTCAATAACATAAGTGTCTAAAAAGGGATTTCTTACTTCAAGCGAATTTAACATGCTCATTCTGTCTACTTTTACTAGTCCATCATCTAAAAGAAAAGTTTTCATATCAGCATATAGCATTTTGTTCAAAAAATTCTTTGAATTGCAGTTTTTAAAATGATAATTTAAGACATTAAATGAACCTGGAACATTTGGGGTTTCAACATAAAGATCTCTTTTTTCTTCTTCATTAAATAAATTTAATTTTGACATCCATCTTTCTTCTTTATTCATGCTGCTCAAATCATTAATTTTTTTGAATTTCCTAAAGAAATTATTCCCAGTTTTATTATAAGTTAAGCCAGATATTTTGCTGAATCCTGTTTTCAAAAAAGAAGGCATAAACTTGTAAAAATTAACTACCTTGTCCTGGTCCCATGGATTATATCTTGTATATCCTGCAAATATTTCATCTCCGCCATCTCCGCTTAAAGCAACCTTTACATACTCTCTGGTTAATTTACATAAATAATAAGTAGGCAAGGCAGAAGGATCAACAAAAGGTTCGTCAAATTGATTCATAATAAATGGTATATCTTTAATTAGATTGACATTCACATTAAATTCCTTATGTTGAGTATTGAATTTCTCACTTGCAATTTTCGCATACTTTAATTCATCAAAATCTTTTTCATCAAAGCCAATTGAAAATGTCTTTACATTATCAGTTAATTTTGACATTAATCCAACAACAATACTTGAATCAATGCCGCCAGATAAAAAAGCACCAATAGGAACATCCGCAATTAATCTTATCTTGACGCTGTCCTTCAAAATTTCATGAATTCTGCTTGCAAAATATTCTTCAGAGCTTTTAATTTCATTAAAATTAATATCCCAGTATTTTTCAATTGTGATTGTGTTGCCCTTAAAAATTAGATAATGCCCCGGCTCTAATTTTTTTATTCCATTCAGAATTGTTAATGGTGTTGGTACATACCCAAATGTTAGGTAGTGATGAACAGCCTCTAGATTAATTTCCCTCTTCAATTCTTCATCGCATAACAAGGCCTTTAACTCAGAGGCAAATAAAAATTTCTCATTATTGTCAACATAATATAGTGGTTTTTTCCCTGTTCTGTCTCTAGCCAAAAATAACTTCTTCTCATTTAAGTCATAAACGCAAAAAGCAAACATTCCCCTGAATAATTTTACGCAATCTTCTTTATATTCCTGATAAGCGTGTGCAATTATTTCAGTATCTGTGTTTGTATAAAAATTATGCCCTCTCTTTTCTAGTTCATCCTTAATATCCAAAAAGTTGTAAATTTCACCATTAAACACAACCCATATTGTCTTGTCTTCATTATGAATTGGCTGTTTTCCATTTTTTAAGTCAATAATACTCAATCTCCTATTGCCGATTGTACAGAATTTGTCAGAATAATAGCCAAAATCATCTGGCCCCCTGTGCCAAATAGAGTCGCACATTTTTTTAACTAAATCTTTGTCCTCAAAATTAAATCCAGCTATTCCGCACATTTCTAAAACCAATACCAAAAAGGTTTTTAAATCTAACATTTCTTCCTTAAAAAATGAATTCTCTGCCTTATATGGAAAAAATAGTGAAGGGAGCTTTCTTAGTATTGTTTTCAATGGTTTTCGGAAAACTATTCTCCTATCTTTATGTTATTTTAGTTGCTGTAAATCTTGGTTCTCATGATTATGGATTATTAAGCTTGGGTCTTGCAATATTGTCCTTTCTTAGCGCATTTTCATTGCTTGGTTTAGATGAGGGCATATTAAGATTTATTCCCTTTTACAAGGGCAAAAATGACCAAAATTTAATGAAAACTACTTTGTTAACATCACTAAAAACAGTAATAAATTCAAGTTTATTTCTGGCTGTTTTTATTATTGTGTTCTCGGATTTTATTTCAGATAAAATTTTTGATGAATATGAATTAACAAAAGTAATTTTTTTTATGGCTATTGTTTTACCATTTAATACATTATCTCAATTATTTTTAGTTTCTTTTAGGGCATTTCAAAAACCAGAATTTGAAGTTCTCTTTAAGGAATTAATTGAAAAATCATTAAGATTAATTATAACTTTGATCTTAATAGCTGTTGGATTTAAGTTAACTGGTGCTTTGTTAGGGTTTGTTCTTTCAATAATTATTGTTTTCTTTTTGTCATTAATAACATTCAATAAAAAAATATTCAATATATTTTCTAAAGAAATAGTGGAAAAGGAAAATAAAAGAGAATTGTTGAATTATTCATTGCCGTTAATGTTGAAAAATTTCATGTGGTTTATAATTGCTTGGACTGATCTGCTTATGATAGGTTATTTCAGCACAACATCAAATGTAGGGATCTATAATGTTGCTCTGCCAACATCAACATTGATTATAGTTCCTATTTATGGTATTATGTATTTGTTCATGCCAATAATATCAGAATTATATGGAAAAAATAATATCGAACAAATAAATGATATATATAAAAAAGTCTCAAAATATTCTTTATTATTAACTATCCCAATTTTTCTTGTAATATTTTTGTTGTCAAAAGATTTAATTTTAACCTTTTTTGGAAATGAATATTTGGCTGCTGCTTTGCCTTTAACAATCTTAAGTCCGGGTTATTTGTTTTTTTCATTAAGCGACATAAGCATGAATATGCTTTCTGTTCGCAAAAAAACTAAAACAATTTTCTTTATAATTTCAATTTTTGCCTTGTCAAATGTCATTTTAAATTATTTTTTAATTCCAAAATACAATATAATTGGTGCTGCAATAGCAACTTCATCTTCATTTTTAATAGGGGCAGTTTTGATGATATTAACTTCTTTTTACTATAGTAAACTTCATCCATTTATGTTTAAATATATAAAAATCTTAATTTCTCTGCTATTAACATTGATTTTTACAGCCATAATAAAAAATCAAATTCAATTTTTCCCATTAATTAACTTAATTTTCTTTACAATTATGATTATTATTGTATATTTATCATTAATTTATTTTTTAAAAATTCTTGAAAAAGATGATTTAGAATTATTTAAAGAAATGAAACAGAAGATATTAAGAAGATTAAAATAAACCAAAATCTCAAAAATTATTTATTTAAATAAATTTTCCAATAAAAAATCAAACCTCGTAAACTGTCTTTTATCTTCAAATCCCAATGCTTTAAATTGGCTGTATTTGCTCATTTTCTTGTAAAATTCTTCATTATCAAAACTCTTTATTCCATTAACCCAATCTATAATATTATAAATATCATCAATAATGATTCCAGATCCCTCTACTTCTTCCCTTAGCCCACCCCTATCGCTTACAATACAAGGAATTCCGTTGCTCATTGCCTCAACAACAACCCTTGGGTGGGGGTCAGGAAAAACAGAAGGAACTATCAACAATCTCGCTTTGGAAAAGATCTTTTTTCTGTCTTCTTCATAGCCAATAACTTCAACATTCTTTAAATTTAGTTTATAATCTTTTTTTCCTGCAACTAAAAAATCCTTCTCAGGTAAAGCTCTTGCAATCTTCTCAAAAATTTCAACACCTTTGTGTTTGTCAGGATTTACATACAAAATATAACCTCCTCTTTTGTTAATTTGGCATTCATTAAAAGAAATAAATGGCCTTACAACCTCGCTCTTTACATTGCAAAATTTCAGAGTAATATCTCTAAGATAATTGCTGACAGAACAAATTAAATTCGCATTCTTTAAAGCCCACTTAGTTTTTTTTACTACAAATTTAAAAAAAGGATATTGTACTTGATAAATTAAATCTCTGCTTAAAGAGAATTTTTTTTCTTCCGGCAAATAACTCATAAAATTATCAATGCTTAAATGTAAAAAACTTCTCAAAAAGACAATAGTTTTTATATTGAACCTTTTTGCAATCTTAACACTTGGCCCGATTAAATAATCTTGTGTTATGATTAGGTCGGGTTTCTCCTTTTTAATTGCTTTTTTTAATATTCTCTCCCACTTTCTCCTTAAGAAAAATAAATTTATCCATAATCCTTTTTTTTGTTTAATATTTTGAGGATATAATTTTACCTTTGTATTTCCCTTTATTTTCCCAATATAATAAGCACTCACATCATATTTTTCTGCTAAATGTTCTAATAAAGTAAAGGCAGAAACATCCCCGCCCCCCTCAAAAGGATACAACGATTTGTTTGAGTATAAAATTTTCATCTCAAAACCTATAAATACTAGATTTTTAAGCCTTTTCTACATGAAAATAGCTTATATAACTGCTTTCTATTATCCAACAATAGGCGGGGTAGAACAAGTAGTTAAAGAACTGGCAGAAAGATATGTAAAGCAAGGTCATGAAGTCCATGTATTTACATCCGATTGGGATAAAAAAAGCAGGATAAAAATCAAGGAAGAAATAATTAATGGAGTTCATATTCATAGGCATTTTCATATTTTAAAAATTGCAAGTTTTGCATCAGTTTTTCCCTTTTTATTGTGGACATTATCAAGATATAAATTTGATATTATCCATACTCATGTTTCTGGTCATGCACATACTTTTTTCGGATCCTTAATAGCTAAAATAAAAAATACGCCATTAATTCATACAACTCACTGCCCTTGGACAGAAGGATTTAGATCATTGGCAGGAAGAATTTTAGTTTATTTGTCTTATAAGACTATAAACAAGTTAAGCTTCAAATTTTCTAATAAAATAATTGCAATTACTCCATGGGAAATTCCATTTATAGAAAAATATGGGGGGAAAAAAGAAAAGATAGTGATAATACCAAATGGGGTAGCCAAAATATTTTTTAATAAAATAAAAAATAATGATTTTAAAAAAGAATTAAAGATTAAAGAGCCAATAGTTTTATTCTTCGGAAGGTTAAATCCAACAAAAGGTCCTGATAAATTTGTATTGGCAGCAAAAGAAATTCTGAAAGAAAGAAAAAATATAAAATTCTTGATTGTGGGTCCAGATGAAGGTATGTTGAATAAAGTAAAAGAATTAAGCAAAGATGAAAAAAATATTATTATTCTTGACCCAATAAGAAATAAAGAAAAAATAGCTAAAATGTATCAGTCTTCCAATGTATTTGTATTACCAAGTTATCGTGAGGGATTGCCATTATGTTTATTTGAAGCTTTAGCAAGCGGATTGCCAATTGTAGCTTCCCCAGTAAATGGAATACCCTTTGAAATATCAGATCCTGAAAATGGATTTTTTGTAGAATATGGGGATATTCAAAAATTAAAAGAAAAAATATTGTTGTTGTTAGATGATAAAAAACTGGCTAGAAAAATTTCCAAAAATAATAAAGAAAAAGCAAAAAATTATGATTGGGATATTATAGCAGAAAGAACTTTAAATTTATATAAAAAGATTATAAATAAAAATCTTTAAATTTCTAATCTAAAATCAAATTCAGAATAGATTTCTTTAATATATTCAAAATCTTTATCTTTAGCTATTAATCTAGCTCCCCTATTTATACACATCGCAGCTATCATAATATTGACAGCACCAATTGGTGTTCCTTTTTTTCTCAGTTTTTCTGATATTTCTATAGCCTTGATATAATCTACATCTTCAGGAAAAAGTATTTCAAACTTATCAATTGATGGTGGATGTTCTATAACAGTAAAAACAGAAATAGTTCCTTCTTTACATTCTATAGCTATGCTTGTGTCAAGTATTTCTTTCTTTTCCATTCTTTTTCCTTCATCTTCTTATAAAATCCAATACTCTCTTTTTCATCAGCAGATTTTATGCTATTTTGTACATCTAAGGGTAAAAGCTTCAAAAGTTCTTTTCCTGATATATGATTTCTAAGAGACAAGGTTTTTTTTATAATGCTCTGTCTAGCAACCTCACTCCACTTTATTTCTGGGTGTTTCTTCATCTGTTCGTATACTGCGTCTGGAATACTTAATGTTATATGCGCCATACATAAAATACATATCTGACATATTTAAATACTTTTCTAATAAGATTGCAAAGAGTTAAAAATACTTAATATTTAAAATTTAAAAAAAGGTGTTCTAATAAAATGAAAAAATTAAGAATAGAATTAGATACGGAAAAATGTATTGATAACAGGAGCTGTATAAATATAGATCCTTTACATTTTAAATCAAAAGATAATAAGGCATTTCTAAAAAAAGGCGCTGGAAAAGGAAATTTACAGGTTTTAAATCTGGAAGTTTCAGATCAGGAAGCTGAAAAAATAATAAAAGCAGCAAGTTCCTGCCCTACAAATTCAATAAAAGTTATTGATGTACAGGATCAAAAAGAACTAGTCACAACAGAATTAAAGCAAGATAATATAAAAGAAATTGAAGCTAAATATGATGACAACAAAGAATTTGTCCTTGACCCAGCAGGTTACTTTTTAATAAGGATAAATAAGGAAAAGAAATTAATAGAAGTTGGCTTTTGCAATGAAAGAAACAAGTTAGTTTTGAAGATTGTTGGAAAAAAGCCAATAGAAGTTTACAATGAAATAGTCAATAAAGAAAAACTGCCTATAAGAAAAGATCACTGCGCATATTTAGGCAGGGAACTGCAGAAAGCATATATATCTCTTCAAGAAAATCTTGAATACATTCAAGATGAAGAACTTAAATTTCAATAAGGAGAAAAAAAATGAGCGTAGAAGAAAAAGTGCAAAAACAAATTGATTGGTTTGAAAGAAGATTTCCAGATTTAAAAAATAGGAATAAAAAAGAAATAAAAGATTACAAAGGCCAGCTTGTTTATATAATTCTAAATATTAGTACAGAAGAATGTGATGCTGAGCAGGTAAAGAATTATTTAAGAGAAAAAGGTTATGATCCAGAGCTTGCAAAATATTTTGAAGAAGAAGTTAAAAAAACAAATGAAGAGTTAAAAAAAATAAGGAAGATATTAGATTATTCAATATGAAGGATAAAAAAACATATCTCAATGAATAACAAATCATATTGACAAATGTCCTCGTAATAAAACAAGGTGCATTAGGCGATGTCCTAAGATCAGCATGCATACTTACAGGTATAAAAAGAAAATATCCGAATTCTAAAATTTCATGGTTCACAAAAAAAGAAGCCCTAGACCTAGTAAAAACAAATCTCTACATAAACAGGATTTTTCTTTACAGCAAAGAAGGCATTGAAAATTTAAAGAAAGAGATTTTTGATATAGTAATAAATTTAGATGAAGATTATGAAGCTTGTTCTTTGACAACATATTTCTTGAATAAAAAAGCAAAAATTTATGGATACTATGTAAATAAGGCAAACAAAATAGTTCCAACGCCTTCAGCAGAATATTATTTTAAAATGTCATTAATCGGCCCGAAACCGATGAACGATGTTTTGAAAAAAAAGAACACTAAAACATATCCTGAAATAATCTATGAGTTAGCAGAATTAAATTACAAAAAAGATCCTCCTATTTTACTGTTGACTAAAAATCAAAAGCAGTTTGCAGAAGATTTTCTAAGAAGGCATAATCTTACAAAAAATGATTTTATAATTGGTATTAATACTGGTGCTAGTGCAAGGTGGCCATTCAAAAGCCTGCCTATAGAAAAAACAGCAGAATTAATTGAAAAGTTGTACAAAGAGTTGAATGCAAAAATAATTCTGTTTGGTGGTCTAGATCAAGTTGAAAGAAATGATAAAATAATGGTTATGTCAAGAGTTCCATTAATAAACGCTGGCTGTGGTAATTATATTTTTGAATTAGCTTCCTTAATCTCAATTTGCGATACTGTTGTTACATCTGATTCATTAGGGCTTCACATTTCTTTGGCATTGAAAAGAAATACAGTTGTTTTCTTTGGGCAGACAGCTCCTCAGGAAATTGAAATGTACAATCAAGGCTTGAAAGTGTTTACGTCTTCTGAATGTGTAGGTTGTTATTCTTCTTATGATGGTAGAATCCCTAGTTGTATTGATGGCGTCCATGTAAAAGATTTATTTAACGCAGTTTTGGAAGTAAGAAAACAGTCCTTGTCAATAGTTCTAATGTCTGCTAAATTAGAAGAGACAGAAAAGACATTAAAGTCTATTTTAGACCAGAAAATAAATGTTCCTCATGAGATTATTGTTTCAACTAAAGATAAAAATGTAAAAGACCTTATAAAAAAATATGACAGCATAAAAATAATTCTTCAAAAAGAAAACTCACAAAATTTAATAAATGCTGGCTTGGAAACAGCAAAAAATAAAATAATCTTGGTTACAACAGACAAGGCAGTTCTTGCAAATAATTCAATTAATGAAGTGCTAAATTCATTTAAAGACCCAGCAGTAGGTTGTATAACTGGCAGACCAGTATCATTAAACCCAAAAACTAATGTAATTGGTTATTGGTCTCACTTATTGTTTGATGCTGGTGCTCATAGAATAAGAAAAGAACTTTCATTTCAAGAAAAATTCTTTGAGTGCACAAATTATTTGTTTGCTTTTAAAAATGGTTTTGTAAAAGAAATTCCAAAAGGTATTGCAGAAGACCATTTAATTCCATATATATTCTGGAAAAATCTTTACAAGTTAAAATATTTGGAAAACGCAAAAGTATTAGTAAAAAACCCGGTTACATTAAACGAGTGGCTAGAACAAAAAACAACAAATGCCAAAAAGCACGAAATAATCCAAAAAAAATTAAACTTAAAACAAGCCAAAGTAAAATCACTTAAAAACGAAATATTAAAAGGCACAATTTCAGCCCTGGCATATCCAAGAACTATAAAGGAATTTTACTGGACAATTTTGTTATTTTTTGCAAGATTATCAATGTGGCTAAACGTAATAATTAAAAAATAAAAAAATTCTTGAGTATAAACATCTCCATTTACATGAAGTTTTGTCTTTGGCAATGCCGAGTATTCTAAACCAATACCAACGTTGTCATCATTTGCACTATTAGTGGACGGCGTAATTTTTAATGTTGTTGGATAATTACCCCCACTTAAACCACTAACACCGCCAATTGTGTAAGCATAATTGATCCTCAAAATCCTAAAAGATCATTAGAAGAAGTATTAGAAATTGCTAAAGAAAACCGAACATTTAATGAAAAATTAAGAGAAAAATATGGTAATTTAGATGGTATAGATTATATAGCAGAAACAATATTTATGCATGAACAGGGAAAAGATATTTTTGACAGACTAAAAATAGAACCAATCTGATCATCGAAATCTTTATAAAAAAGCTTAATTAACAATAGTTTAGAGGCACTATGAAATTTCTATTTTTAGCATGGAAGCATCCTGTAGAACCATTAGGTTTGTTATACATAAGTGCAATTCTAAAAAAAGACAATCATAAAACAAAAATAGCTGTTATAGGACAGGATGATTTAACAAAAGTTGTTCAGGATTTTAAGCCTAATGTTGTTGCAGGTTCTGTAATGACTGGTGGCCAGACAGAATTTCTAAGGATAACAAATGAACTAAAGCAGCATCATAATTTCTTGACATTAATGGGTGGTTCTCATCCAACTTTCCATCCGCAAGTATTGAAAGAAGAAGGAATGGATATTGTAGCTCAGGGTGAATGTGAAGAGGCAATTGTAGAATTTGCAAATAATTACGAACAAGGAAAAGATTATACAAAAATACAAAATCTTTGGATAAAAAAAGATGGAAAAATTTACAAAAATGAAATCAGAAATTTAAATGAAAATCTGGATACATTACCTTTTCCAGACAGAGATGTTGCATATGAACATAAAATCTGGAAAGATGAACCAATTAGACATTTCATTGCTTGCAGAGGTTGCTCGTATAAATGCCAATACTGTTTTAATAGCGCCATAGATAAAATATATGGTGGAAAAGGAAAATGGGTAAGATGGAGATCTGTAGATAATTTAATTGCTGAAATCAAAGAAGTATTTCAGAAGTATGGTGGAAAATTTGTTTATTTTCAAGATGATATTTTTGTTATGAATAAGCCATGGTTAAAAGAATTTGCAGAAAAATACAGAAAAGAAATTAATTTGCCATTTCATTGCCATGTAAGACCCAATAATATTGATGAAAATACGGCTCGCCTATTAAGTGAAGCAGGGTGTTATTCAGTTCATATGGCATTAGAAGCAGCAGATGATTATATTAGAAATGTAATAATTAAAAGAGAAATGGATAAAGAAACAGTTTACAAAGCATCAGACTTGCTGCATAAATATGGGATTAAAATTATGTTGCAGAATATTTTGGGTTTGCCAGAATCTAGCTTGGAAACAGATTTGGAAACATTAAAGATGAATATTAAATGTAAGCCATTATATGCTTGGTGTTCAATATTCCAGCCATATCCTGGTTTGCCGTTGACAGAATATGCTATATCAAGAAACTTATTAGAGGGCGATTTTGATGATATTGGTCCAAAGTTCTTTGAAACAACTGTAGTTAAGTTAGAAAATAAAAAACAAATCGAATACTTGCAAAAATGGTTTGCAGTTGCATCAGCTTATCCATTTATTTATAAAACTGGATTGTTAAAATTAATATTAAATATGCCTGATAATAAGCATATAAAAAATCTTTACAAATTCATTTACAATAAATTTAGAAATCATAAAGACAATCAATTATATGGTATTAAATTGTCAAGTGCTGCTTAAAATCAATTTATTACTCTTCCACTTTCATATACAATCATTTTTCTTCTTCTCAATTCTTTGAAAAATGGTTCTGGTGGCACAATAGCTTCAGGAGCAAAACTTCCCTTTTCTTTTATAATCTCATTTTTTACCATTTGTGCCATAATGCTTGCAGGCATTCCAGTATCAATATTACAACCAGCATCATGCCACCCATTTATTGTTGGTACAATGCACTCCATCAAAATAGTTTTCTTTTCCCTGTTTTTTTCCCCACTAATCTTTACCCATAAATTCTCCTCTTCTTTGTATCCTTTGGGAACTTCAATTCTCTTCAAAACTTCTGTTAAAAAATCAACTGGAGCTATTTTTACACCATTAAAGAAAATTTCTTCTTTGCTTCCAAATCCCAGATCTATCATAGCTAATATTTTTTCAAAAGAATGTTGTGGGAATCCAGCATAAAATCTAATGTTCTTTACACCCTTGTCCTTGAAATATTTGTAAAAAGTATAGGTTTCTGGGTGTCTTACAAAAAACTCTTTTTGCTTTCCTATCTCTCTATGATGATCAACAATTACAGAATCCAAAGGAGTCTTTTTAATAAATTTTTTATTCTCAACTACTGGGGCTGGATCTGTAAATTCTTCAATAATGCTTTTTATTGAAAATGGGACTACAAACTTTTTAATATTAGAATCCCAGCTAAATCCTACCTCAATATCAATAACTTTGTCTAATTTATTTGCAGCATGAGTTAACATTACATTTCCAATTCCAGGAACTGATCCGCATCCTGTAATAGATATTAATTCTTTTCTTTGCAATAAATCATTTAATTTAAACTGCTCTTTAGTCATCCAAATTTCTGACCCTAAATCTAAACAATTTGCTCCAGCTTTTATAGATAATTGTAAAGCAGTTAAATTAAAATCTCCCTCCATGCAGTTTACAACTACACTGGATCCAGATTTCTTAAGAACCTTTAATGCATTATGAATATCTCTTATGTCTACAAATTGAAAAGAAGTTTTGTCATACTTGTTTAAAATTTGTTCTACTCTAGGTTTATCTCTTCCGCACAATAAAACAGAATAACCATTCTCTAATAAATCTCTAGACACAATTCTGCCCTGCATACCAGTGGCACCCAAAACTACAAAATCGTACTTCATTTTACATAATATAAAGAAATCCTAATTTAAAAAGTTTTAGTTATTTTTTTTATGATATAATCAATTTTATCTAAATTAACTTTTCATGCTTTTGTCTTATGCCTTCATATACTCCTATAAAAAAAGCAGACATTAAATCAAAATGACCTCTTTTTATAAAAAGACAAAACTGCATTGGCAGTATAAAAAATAAACTAATTAGCAAAAACAAACAATATCTTAATGAACTTACATGTTTTTTCATAAAAATAAACCTGTTTCTTGTCAAGAAATAAACAACTCTTCTGTTCTTTTTTCCACCGCTGCTTCCATATAGTTTATGCCAAACTTTTGCTCTAGGATTAATGAATATTTTATATCCCTTTTCCATAGCCTTAAATTGAAGATCCTCAGTTTCAAGATATAAAAAATATTTCTCATCATATCCACCAAGATTTTGAAATATCTCCTTATTAAAAATCATTACACACGCATCAGTATATTCTCCATAGTTTAACTCCCTAATCTCTTTTTCATCTTTTAAAGCATTGCCTATGCCAGTAAATAAATTTATTCTGCCTCCAAAAGCATTTACTTTCTCCTTATCATTAAAATTATAAATAGCACCTCCGACAAAAGCAATTTTTCTATCTTTTTCAATTAATTCTAAAAGTTCTTTGACTGCCTCCTTGTCAACCTCAATATCAGGGTTTAACAATAAAACATATTTGCTTTCTATATATTCTAAAGCCTTGTTAACTCCACCAGCTAACCCAAAATTTTTATTGCTCTTAATTAAAATAACCTCTCCACATTCCTCTAATTTTCTTAAATCTTCATTTGAATTATTATCAAAAATTAAAACATCAGAGTTTTTATAAGAAGAATCTTTTAAATTTTGAATTAAATTCAAAGTATCTCTTGTACTGTTGTAATTTACAATTAAAATGCAGAGTTTTTTCATGAATAAAAATAAAAAGCACAATATTTATAAACTACCTGTTTCTCTAAAAAATTACCCTTACTGTATCAATAATTAGTCGCTGATTCTAGAAAGAAATATAAAGCAAGTTTAGTCGTTTTTGATTAAACTTTTACAAAAATGTCAAAATGGCATCATCCAAGACGGGGAAGTTTACAAGTCTGGCCTAGAAAGAGGTCTCAAAAACCATATTCAAGAATACATAATTGGGTGAAGAAAGAAGAATTAAAATTATTGGGCTTTATTGGCTATAAAGTGGGCATGTCTCATGCAATGGTCAAAGACAATACCCCAAATTCTATAACAAAAAATCAAATTATCTCAATCCCGATTACAATCCTTGAGTGCCCCCCTTTAAAAGCTCTTTCTTTAAGATTTTACAAACAAAATTTTGATGGCTTAAAAGTTCTCTCAGAAGTTTTTTCAAAAAATATTGATAAAGAATTAAAAAGAAAAACAAAATTTTCTAAAAAAACAACAGAAATACCAAGTGAATTTGATGATGTAAAGTTGGTAGTTTACACAAAGCCATCCTTGACTTCAGTAGAAAGAAAAAAGCCTGAAGTTTTGGAAATAGCAGCTGGCGGAAAAACACTAAAAGAAAAATTAGAATTTTTAAAGCAATTCCTAGACAAGGAAATTAAAATATCCGATGTTTTTAAAAATAACCAGTTAATAGATGTTCATGGCGTAACAAAAGGCAAGGGTTTCCAAGGCACAATTAAAAGATTCGGTGTAAAAAGATTAAGTCATAAATCAAAGAAAAAAGTAAGGGGTATTGGAACACCTGGCCCATGGAATCCTTCTAAAGTTAGATACTCTGTCCCAAATACAGGTAAAATGGGTTATCATAAAAGAACTGAATATAACAAATTAATATTAAAAATAAATAATAATGTCAAAGAAGTAAATCCAGTTTCTGGTTTTCTTAAATATGGTTTAATAAAAAATGATTATATTTTTGTAAAAGGCTCATTGCCAGGAGTAAGAAAGAGACCAATAGTATTGACAGAAGCAATAAGGCCGAGAAAAAGAACAGAATTATTTGAAATAACAAATGTAAATTTAAAGGTTAAAGAATGAAAGCAGATGTATATAATATAGACGGAAATAAGTCAGGATCAGTAGATTTGCCTAATCAGTTTAATGAGCCTTTAAGAAAAGATTTAATTCAAAGAGCTTTTTTGGCAATAAGATCAAATAAAAAACAGCCTTATGGTTCTTACCCAAAAGCTGGCCAGAGAGTTTCAGCAAAATTATCAAGAAGAAGACGTAAATTCAAAGGCGCTTATGGTAAAGGAATTTCCAGATCAGCAAGAAAAACAATATGGAGAAGAGGTAGTCAATTTGGTTGGGTAGGTGCATTTGCCCCAGGAACATATAAAGGTAGAAGAGCTCACCCCCCAAAAGCTTACAAAGACTATTCTGAGAAAATAAATAAAAAAGAAAATAAAAAAGCAATAAGATCAGCATTAGGCGCAGTTGCAAATGAAAATTTGGTAAAAGAAAGGGGCCATTTAATTAAAAATTTGCCTTTGATAATTGATAATAAAATATATGAAATTAAAAAAACAAAAGATCTTATAAAATTCTTGGAAAAAATTGGTTTAGAAAATGAGCTCCAGAGATTAAAAACAAGAAAAGTAAAAGCAGGACAAGGCTCTAAAAGAGGAAGAAAATACAAAAATAAAAAAGGCCCATTGTTTGTAATTGGTAAAAAAAATAATGTCTCAAAGATATTATCCTCAATAAGGGGGATTGATTGTGCTTTAATAAATAATATAAATGTAGAATTATTGGCCCCTGGTGGAGTTCCGGGTCGTTTAACACTTTTCACAAAAGATGCAATTGATGTTTTAAAAGAAAAAAAATTATTTGAAAATATAAAACAGGAAAAGAAGATAAAGTAAAATGGAAAGCTATGAAGTTATCAAATACCCTATAGCAACTGAAAAATGTTTCAAATTAATGGAAACAGAAAATAAAGTTGTTTTCATAGTAGATAGAAAAGCAAAAAAGCCAGAAATAAAAAAGGCAGTTGAAGAAATGTTTAATGTAAAAGTTCAAAAAATAAACACCTTAATCTGTGTAGAAGGAAAAAAAGCTTTTGTAAAGCTTCATAAAGATAATAATGCCATTGATGTTGCAACAAAATTAGGATTAATGTAAAATGATAGAATTTTTTAAAAAAACAGAATTGAAGAAAGGATCTACTTACAATACAGAGTTCTTTCCAGATAAAGTAATTTTAGAATCATTCAAATATTTAGGTCAATCAAATAGAACTCATGTCTTTGAAGGAAAAATAGAAATTAAAACTGGAGTTCCAATAGCTGAAGGTTTTATTTTACTTGAGGATCATTGGATGATGGAAATAGATGGCGTTATAACTTATAAACCAATTTCGTCCTTTGCAATGGAATGGCATAGAAAAGAAGATATTGAAAAGGAAGCGCCAGAAGTAAAATCAAGATTAATAAAAATATTAGCAGAAGTAGGGACCCAAGTATAAAATGGGAAAGAGAATAATTATCAGAAGACGTGGACGCGGAACGCCAGTTTATAGAGCCCGCTCTAATCATTTCAAGGCAGAAGTAAGATACAGGAAATTTGATCAAGTAGAAAAATCAGGAAAAGTAATTGGCAGAGTAGTTGATTTAGTAAAATGCCCTGGTCATACAGCCCCATTAGCAAAAATAAAATTTCAAAATAATGAAGATGCATACATGTTGGCTCCTTTAAATTTAAAAGTTAATGATCTAATAGAATCAGGTTCTTTGTCTTCAGTAAATAATGGAAATATTTTGCCTTTAAAACAAATTCCAGAAGGAACTTTAGTATATAATATAGAAAGTTTTCCAGGTGATGGGGGAAAATTCTGCAGAGCAGCTGGAAATTTTGCAAAAATAATTTCATCAACAAAAGATTCAATTTTAATAGAGCTTCCTTCAAAAAAACAAAGAAAATTCATTCCAGACTGCAGGGCAACAATTGGAATTTTATCAGGGCATGGGCGTAAAGATAAACCATTTGTAAAAGCAGGAAAAAGATGGCATTATATGAGAGCAAGAGGAAAAGTTTATCCTCAAACTTCAGCAGTAGCTATGAATGCATTAAATCATCCTTATGGTTCTGGTAGAGGCAGAAAACATGCTAAGATTAAAGTAGTCTCAAGAAATGCTCCACCAGGAAGAAAAGTAGGTAAAGTAGCTGCAAGAAGAACTGGTAGAAAGTAAAATGGCAAAAGAAGCATTATACAAAGGTAAAAATGAAAAAGAATTGAAAGACATGTCAATGAATGACTTTATACTAATTACAACATCAAGACCAAGAAGAGCATTAAAGAGAGGTCTTCCAGAAGCACATAAAAGATTAGTTGAAAAAGTAAAAAAATTCAAACAAGGAAAAGTAAAAAAAATTGTGAAAACACATTGTAGGGATATGATAGTTATACCTGAATTTTTGGGAGTTACAATTCATGTTTATAGTGGAAGGGAATTTGTTCCTGTTCCAATTACAGTTGAAAAATTAGGCCATGCATTAGGCGAATTTGTTTTAACAAGACACAAAGTACAGCACTCCGCACCAGGAGTTGGAGCAACAAGATCAAGCGCAGGAGCTTCACCTAAGAAATAAAGAAAAATGGAAGAAAAAGATTTAGTAAAAGTATCTGGATTCAATTTGCCTATTTCAACAAAGCATGCAATTGAACTTTGTTCATATATAAAAGGCAAGGAAGTCTCAAAAATAAAAGATACTTTGAATAAAGTAATTCAGGAAAAAACAGTAATCAAATTAAGAAGATTTTACCATAAAAGAGGTCATAAAAAAGGACATTTAGGTCCTGGTTTTTACCCAAAGAAAGCATCAATGCATTTCCTTCAGTTGCTTCAGACTTTGGAAGGCAATGCAAAAAATAAGGGTCTCAACTCAGAATTATTGAAAATAGAAAAAGCAATTACAAATCAAGCCTCATTGTCTTGGCATTATAGTAGGCATAGGGGAAGGAGACAAAAAAGAACAAATGTGGAAATTTATGCATCAGAAAAATCAAAAAATAAAACTAAGGAAATTAAGAAATGATAGAAAAGCAATTTGTTAATCAGAAAATAAAGGAATTCCAGATCCAGGAATACATTAAAGAAGAATTTAGCGGAACTGGATTCTCTCATATAGATATTCAGAGAACTCCCTTGGGTGAAAAAGTAATTATTTACACAACTCGCCCAGGATTGGTTGTTGGTAAAAAAGGGGAAAACATCAGGAAATTAACAATTGTTCTTAAGAAAAAATTCAATATGGAGAATCCTCAAATTGAAATTGGTGAATTGCAAAATCCAATGCTTGATGCAAATTTTATTGCAGATAGAATTAGTTCAACTTTAGTAAGGTTTGGCTCCAAGAGATTTAAGTCAGTGGGATACAAAACATTGCAAGACATAATCAATGCAGGTGCTTTGGGAGCAGAAATAGTTATTTCAGGAAAAGTTCCAAGTGCAAGATCAAGAAGATGGAGATTCAAGGCAGGACACTTAAAAAAATCTGGTTATATTGCATCAGACAAAGTAAAAAAAGCAATAACTCAGGCAAAATTGAAGTCAGGAATAATCGGAATAAAAATAAGTATAATGACTCCAGATATAATATTGCCTGATAAAATTTTGGTTTTAAATAAAGAAATGGAATTAGTCGAGAAAAAACCCGAAGAAATTCCAAAAGAAACTCCAGAAAAAGAAATAAAAGAAGAGCCTAAGAAAAAAATGGTGAAAAAAACAAAAGAAAAAACTGAGGAAGAAAAAGTTCCTGAAGAAAAAATAGAAAATGAAAATAAATGAATTAAGAGAAATTGGCAAGGAAAATTTAAAATCCAAATTAGTTGAACTTAAAAAAGAATTAATTGTTTTAAATGCAAAAAGGGCGCGTGGAACAACATTGGAAAAGCCAGCCCTAATAAGAAATACAAGAAGAACAATTGCAAGGATATTAACATTAATGAATTCAAAAAATCAGACCCAGTCTGTGGAGGTTGTTAAAAAGAAATGAACGAAATTTGTTCAAAATGTGGTTTACCAAAGGACCTTTGTGTCTGTCAAACAATAGCTAAAGAAGGTCAGAGAATAAAAATCAAAACAGAAAAAAGAAAATTCGGAAAATTAATTACAGTTGTTTACGGAATCAACAAAAAGGAAATTGACCTTAAAGAATTGGCTAAAAAATTAAAATCAAAATTCGCATGTGGGGGAACAGTTAAAGGAGATACAATTGAATTACAAGGAGAACACGCAGAAAAGACAAAGGAAGAACTCGTTCGTTTGGGTTTTTCACCAGAGTCTATAGAAACAAATTAACATGAACTTAAAAGATTTTTTAAGGCATGAGCTGATAGGTTTGAAAATGGAAGTAATAGAATCAAAAAACAAGAACTTGATAGGAATTCAGGGAACAATAATAGATGAAACAAAAAACACTTTGATAGTTAAAACTCCTGAAAAAAATGTAACTCTATTAAAAGACCAGGTAACATTAAGAATTTTCAAGGATAATCACGAAATAAAGGTAAATGGAGAGCTTTTGGTTGGAAGACCAGAAGACAGGTTGAAAAAATGAAGAAGCAGGATATATCAAACACAGGAATTAATTTGAAATTACCTAGCAAAAGCTGTGATGACAATCATTGTCCTTTCCATAAAGGCCTAAAAATAAGAGGAAATTTTTTCACAGGAAAAGTTACAAAAATTAGTTCACAAAAAACAGCTCATGTTGAATTCCCTAGGTTATTTTACTTGCAGAAATATGAAAGATTTGAAAAAAGAAAATCAAGAATTCACGTTCACTCTACCCCATGCATTGACATCAAAGTTGGTGATGTGGTAAAAATCATGGAATGTAGACCAATATCAAAAATGAAAAATTTTGTAATTATAGAAAATGAAAGCACTTAAAGCAAGAATAACAAAAGGCCTTAATCATGGCTCAGTAGTGGAAACCTGTGATAATTCAGGCGCTAAAATAGTTAGAGTAGTATCAATTAAAGGATCAAAAACAGTAAGGAGAAGAAAACCTTCCTGTGGAATTTCAGATTTAATTTTAGTTTCAGTATTAAAAGGCCAGACAGAAATGAGAAAACAGGTTGTCCCAGCAATTGTTGTTAGGCAAAAAAAAGAATACAGAAGAAAAGATGGCACAAGAATAAAATTTGCAGATAATGCAGTCATTATATTAAAAGATGAAAAGGGAAATCCAAAAGGAACAATGTTCAAAGGACCTATTGCTAAGGAGGTAGCTGAAAGATGGCCTGCTGTTGCCAAAGTTGCCAGCATAGTTGTATAAAATGAGAAAAGCATTTTCAAAAAAATGGATTTCAAGTAAGCAGCCTAGAAAGCAGAGAAAATACAATGCTAATTCCCCATTTAATATAAGGCAGAAATTAATGTCAGCACATTTGTCTGAAGAATTGATTAAAAAATACAAGAGAAGAAATATCTCAGTAAAAAAAGGAGATAAAATAATTATAATGCGCGGTCAGTTTAAGGGAAAATTAGGATTAATCAATAAAGTAAACCTAAGAAAATTAAGAATCTATGTTGACGGAGCTGAAATAGCTAAGAAAGATGGAACTAAATCATTTTACCCAATTCATCCTTCAAATGTACTTATTAAAGAATTAAATTTAGAAGATAAAGAAAGGAAAAAATCAGTTGAAAGGTTAATAACAAAATGACACATCTAAAAAGAATTAATGTACCAAGTACATGGCCTGTTGAAAGGAAATCAACAAAATTTATTACAAAACCTTCACCAGGGCCTCATAGATTAGAAGAAAGTATGCCTTTGGGTGTAATACTTAGGGAAATATTAAAATTAGGTAAAGAAAAAAGAGAAATAAAAATAATTTTAAACGACAATAAAGTTCTTGTAAATAATAAAATAAGAAAAAAATTCGATTTTCCAGTTGGAATTCTTGATACATTGTCTATCCCAGATATAAGTAAGTTCTACAAATTAGTTTATTCAACAAAAGGAAGATTAATATTAAAAGAAATAAATAAAGAAGAAAGCAATTACAAAATATGCAAAATAATTGGAAAAACAATTCTAAAGAAGAAAAAAATACAGCTAAATTTCTATAATGGTGAAAATCTGGTTATAGATAAAGACATCTATAAAGTTCGTGATTCAGTTATTCTTAAGGATAATAAAATTGTAAAGCATTTGCAATTTGAAAAAAATGCCTTAATTTATTTAACAGGCGGCAAACATATTGGAAATAAAGGAATTTTAGTTGATATTAAAAAAGCTCCAGGATTTTCAAAGGATATTGTTGTATTTAAAATTGATAATAAACTGCATGAAACTTTAGCAGATTATTCATTCATATTGGAAAAATGAACAAGATGAAAGAAATTAGGATAGCGAAAGTAACCTTGAATATAGGTACTGGTGGACCAGGTGAAAGATTAGAAAAAGGTCTTAAATTATTAAATAAAATTTCAGATATGAAACCAGTTCCAACAACTACCCAAAAAAGAATTCCTACTTGGGATATACGTCCCGGATTGCAGATAGGTTGTAAAGTTACTATAAGAGGGAAAAAAGCTGAAGAATTATTAGGTAGACTATTAGCAGCAAATGAAGAAAAAATGTCTTCAGTAAAATTTGACAATCAAGGCAATTTCTCATTTGGAATTGAAGAATATATTGATATTCAAGGATTGCAATATGATGCTTCAATCGGAATTATTGGTTTTGATGTTTCAGTAACCCTGGAAAGACCAGGTTTCAGAATTAAAAAAAGGGCAATAATGAAAAGAAAAATCCCAATAAAGCATAGAATAACAAAGCAGGAAGCTATTGAATTCATAAATAAAAAATATTCATTAAAGGTTTCATAATGACAACAAGCAATTACAAAAAAGTATTTAAGCAATTGAAGAACAAGCCAGCAAAATTAAACAAGTTCATAAAGCACAATGCTCCTAAAAAAAGAACAGTTGGAGAAATGTTGCATAAATGTAGAAGATGTGGAAGAACTGGAGCTCATATCAGCAAATATGGATTGAATTTGTGCAGACAATGTTTCAGGGAAATAGCCCGGGATATAGGATTTAAAAAATACAGCTAAAATGTCAATGAACGATACATTATCAACTGCGCTGTCAAATATTTTAAACGCAGGAAAAGTTGGAAAACAATCTTGTATAGTTAAACCTATTTCAAAAATAATCAAAGTAGTTTTTGAAATTATGAAAAATAGTAATTTCTTGGGTAATATAGAATATACTGAAAACATTAAGGGCGGTTCTGCAAAAGTTCATCTTTTGGGTAATATTAATAAATGTGGTTCTATAAAGCCAAGGTATAATATCAAGAAAACAGATTATGAAAAATTCGAGAAAAGATATCTTCCTGCAAAGGATTTTGGTTTTTTAATAGTTTCAACTTCAAAAGGAGTAATGACTCATTTGGAAGCAAAGGAGAAGAAATTGGGCGGAAGATTATTGGCTTATTTTTATTAAAATGAAAGGAAAAAAACTTTTTGAAGAAATTGAAATTCCGCAGGGAATAGAAGTTTCAATAGATGATAATAATTTAAAATTAAAAGGTCCGAAAGGAGAAATTCAGAAAAACTTCACACCATTAAAAGTTGAATTAAAAAAAACAGAGAATAAATTAAATTTCTCAGTTCATGGAGTTTCAAGAAAATCTAAGGATTACCTAAATTCTGCAGTTTCTCACTTTGATAATATGATTAAAGGTGTAAAAGAAGGTTACACTTACAGATTAAAGATTTGTTCCGGCCATTTTCCTATGAATGTTGCTGTAGATAAAAATAAAATAATAATTAAAAATTTCTTGGGTGAAAAAGTTCCAAGAGTTGCAGATATAATTGAAAACGTAAATGTAAAAATCAATGGCGACATAATTGTTGTTGAAAGTCTTGATAAAGACAAAGCAGGGCAAGTTAGTGCAAATATAGAAATCGCAACAAAAATCTCAAATAAAGACAGACGCGTATTCCAGGACGGGATATTTATTACAGAAAAAGCAGGAGAGCCAATTAAATGAAATCAATGCAACAATTATTAGAATTAAGAAAAAAAATTAAGGAGAATAAACCGGAATTCATTAGGCAAGAATATCCTGCTAGAAAAAAATTGGAGAAAATTTGGAGAAAGCCTAAAGGCATCCATTCCAAGATGAGGGAAAAGAAATTAGGTAAAAGAAAACAGCCTAGTGTCGGTTATAAATCTCCAAGAATGGTTCGTGGTTTAAGCAGAGAAGGTCTAATCCCGATTTTAGTTTATACATTAAATGACTTGGTAAAAGTAACTAAAAATAATATTGTAATTATAGGAAAAAATGTCGGAAACAAAAAAAGAATTGAATTATTGAAAAAAATAAAGGAAAAAGGTTTCAAAATTCAGAACATAAAAAACATAGATGAAAAAATTAGATCATTAACTCAAGAATTTGAAAAGAGAATAAAAGAAAAGAAGGAAAGATTAAATGCAAAAGAAAAGAAGCCAGAGAAAAAACCAGAAGTAAAAGAAGAAAAAACAGAAACAGAAGAGGAAAAGAAGAAAAGAGAACAAGAAGAAAAAAGAAAAGTCTTGGAAGGTAAGAAATGAAATTAAATGTCCAGAAAAGGATTGCAGCAAGCTTGTTAAAAGCTGGTCAAAATAGGGTAGTTTTTGATAATACAAGATTAAATGATATTAAAGAAGCAATCACAAAAGCAGATATTAGAAGATTAATTAATGATGGAGCAATAAAAGCAAAACAGAAAAAAGGAATATCATCTTTCAGGACAAACAAATTAAGATTGCAGAAAAGAAAAGGCAAAAGAAAGGGTATTGGTTCAAGAAAAGGGACAAAAACAGCAAGAACACCAAGAAAGAGAGCATGGATTACAAAAGTAAGGGTTCAAAGAAGATTCATTAAATTATTAAAAATTAAAAAACTAGTTGCTCCAGAAACTTACACTAAAGTTTACAAGATGATAAAAGGAAACCAATTCAGAAGTAAAAGACACTTAAAATTATATTTAGATGAAAATAATTTGTTTGTAAAGAAAAAGTAAAATGCAATTCAACAGAAAAATTCACGGAAGAACAGATTACAGGAAAAGGTTAAGCTTAGTTAAATCTAGATTGCCTAGATTAGTAGTTAGAAAATCCTTAAAAAATACTTTGGCTCAGATAATTGAATTTCATGAAAACGGTGATAAAATTATTTTATCAGCTTCAACAAAAGAATTGGAGAAAAAATATGGTTTAAAAGCATCTAAAAAAAACATCCCTTCAGCATATTTGCTTGGAATTTTAGTTGGAAAAAAAGCATTGGCAAAAGGAATAAAAAAAGTTATTCTTGATATAGGTCTTTACAGAAACATAAAAGGCTCAAGATTATATGCAGTTTTAAAAGGATCAATAGATGCTGGTTTGGATATTCCTCATAGTAAAGAAGTGCTTCCTTCTCAAGACAGGTTAGAAGGAAAACATATCTTGGATCATTATCAAAAAGCAAAAAAAGAATACAATATTCCAGATTTAGGAAAGCATATAAACGAAATTAAGGCAAAAATAATAAAATAAAAAGCAGCCATTTTTTGGTGAAGCTTTTTCATAAAAAGATTCCAATGGAAAAGAAAAAACTTCCAGAACAAGAAGAAAGCAAGCTTGAAAGCACAGAAGTTGCTCTAGTTCTAGAATCAACTCCTGAAGCTTCAGAACTACCTGCAGGAGTAGTTATAAAAGAAGAAATATCTAATTGGACACCTAAAACAAGAATAGGAAATCTTGTTAAAGAAGGCAAAATAAATAATATTGATGAAATTTTGGGAAAAGGATTAAGAATTCTTGAATCCCAAATTGTTGATATTTTATTGCCTAATTTGGAAACAGATTTTATCATGGTAGGTCAAAGCAAAGGCAAATTTGGTGGTGGAAAAAGATCTATTTGGAGACAGACACAGAAAAAAACAGCAGAAGGTAACAAGCCTAAATTTTCAGCTTTGGCAATTATAGGAAATAAAGAAGGTTATATTGGCTTTGGCTATGGTAAAGCAAAAGAGACTGTGCCAGCCAAAGAAAAAGCAATAAGAAAAGGAAAACTAAATTTAATTAAAATTAGGAATGGATGTGGTTCATGGGAATGCAGCTGTTCAGGTTCTCATTCTATCCCATTCACAGTTAATGCAAAATGTGGTTCAGTTGAAATTGAACTTTTGCCAGCCCCAAAAGGCACTGGTTTATGTGTCGAAAAAGAATGTGCAAAATTATTGAATTTTGCAGGTATAAGGGATGTTTATTCTAGAACTTTTGGTCAGACAAGAACAAAATTTAATTTAATTTCAGCTTGCTTTGATGCTTTAAAAAAATTAAGCACAACGAAATCTCAGCATAAGGTAAGAGGGCAAATTCCAGAGGGTATATCATAAAAATGGAAAATAAAAAATTGGCAATTGTTAGGTTATCCGGGCAAGTTGGAGTAAAAAAAGAAATTAAAGATACATTCAAGTTATTAAGATTATATAATAAATATACTTGCACAATAATTCCTTCCTCTCAAAATTATGTTGGTATGATCCGGAAAATAAATGATTTTGTCACATGGGGTGAAATCAACAAAGAAACATTAAAATTATTATTGGCTAAAAGGGGAAAAATAACAAAAAAAGAAAAATTCTCAGAAAATTATATTAAGGAAAAAGCAAAATTATCTTTGGATGAATTTTCAGAGCAGTTCATAAATTCAAAAAAAGATTTTAAGGATGTTCCTGGATTAAAAAATTTTTTTAAATTATGTCCACCTAGGGGCGGTTTTGAAAAAAATGGAACTAAAAAACCATATTCTTTAGGTGGGGCATTAGGTTATAGAAAAGATAAAATAAATGATTTAATCCAAAAGATGTTATAAAATGCCGGTAAATAAAAGAAAGAAAAATTCAAGATTAAAAGGAAGCCATACATATGGTTGGGGTAGTAAAAAAAAGCACAGAAAAGCCGGTAATAGGGGCGGTCATGGGATGTCAGGCACTGGAAAAAGATCTGACCACAAAAAAACTATGATTTTGAAAAAATATGGTCATGATTATTTTGGTAAAACTGGATTTAAAAGACCCCAACAAGTACTATTAAAAATAAAAACAATCAATATCGAAGATCTAAACAAATTTAAAGAAGATAAAATAGATTTATTAAAACTAGGTTACAATAAATTATTGGGTAAAGGAAACATAAATAAAAAGGTAACTATAATAGTTCCTAAATTTAGCGAAAGTGCAAAAGAAAAAATTGAAAAAGCAGGTGGACAAATCTTAGAACAATGAGTATTCTAGACAATTTAACAAAAAAGCTTCCAGAAGTAAAAGGTCCAGAAGAAAAATACCTTTCTTTTAATACTAAATTAAAATGGACTTTAATAATCTTATCAGCATTTTACATATTAAGTGTTGTTCCTTTGTATGGTCTTGGCCAAAATGCCTTGTCGCAATTTGAATCCTTATCTATATTATTGGGAGCTAGTTTTGGCAGTATTTTATCTTTGGGTATTGGTCCAATAGTTACTGCATCCATAGTTTTGCAGTTATTAGTTGGTTCAGAAATATTAAAATTTGATACAACAACAAAAGAAGGAAGGGCAAAATTTCAGGGCGTTCAAAAAATAGCGGCAATTTTCTTTATTATTTTTGAGGCTGTTATTTATGTAATTTTAGGTGGTTTAGCTCCAGCATCAGATTTGTCTCAGTCAACATTTTTCACTATTCAATTAGTCTTGATTTTTCAGTTATTAGTCGGAGGAATGATAGTTTTATTTATGGATGAAGTTTTGAATAAATGGGGATTTGGTTCTGGTATTTCATTGTTCATAGCTGCAGGAGTTTCTTCACAAATTTTTGTAAGAATATTGTCGCCATTAACAAGAGCAGGAACTTTTGCATTTAGTTCAGGCGAAAGTCCAGTTGGGCAATTATGGGTATTTTTACTTTCATTAATAGGAAGAAATCCAAGAGAAGCATTCTTGGCTGCTCTGTTAATAATATTCACAATATTAATTTTCATAGTAGCAACATATGTCCAGTCTATGAAAGTTGAAATTCCTTTAAGTTTTGGAAGAATAAGGGGTCATGGAATAAGGTGGCCTTTGAAATTTATTTATACATCAAATATCCCTGTTATTTTAATAGCTGCTTTGTTTGCAAATATTCAGCTATGGGCAAGATTATTGGAAAGTCGGGGTTACCCTATTTTAGGAACTTTTGCAGGCAATGTGCCAGTTTCAGGAATTGTTGCTTGGTTATTTGCTCCTAATTTGCCAGCAGAAATTTTGGGTGGTAGTTTCAGGCCAATTTTAATACTTCAATCATTAGTTTATATATCTACATTTGTAATTGGTTCTATAATATTCTCTATTTTCTGGGTTCAGACATCTGGAATGAATGCTTCTTCCCAGGCAAAGCAGATAATTAATTCAGGCTTGCAAGTACCAGGATTTAGGCGAGATCCAAGAGTTGTTGAAAGATTACTAGAAAGATATATATCTCCTCTAACTGTAATGGGGGCTATAGTAGTTGGTTTTTTGGCATCAACAGCAGACTTGTTAGGGGCTTTGTCTAGCGGTACTGGAATTCTTCTTACAGTAATGATTATATATAGATTATATGAAGATATTAGTAAACAGCATATGGCTGACATTAATCCAGTATTCAGAAAAATGATAGAATAAAATGGCATTAGAAACTTTTTTTGATATAATATTTGGTCCTGTAATAGCTTTAGGTAATCCTTGGAATATTATTATAATTTCTTTTTTCTTGACATTAATAGTTAATTTAGCTATGAAATTCTTTACTAATCAAAAAATCATGAAATCTTTAAAAGAAGACACTGAATATTTTAAAAAAGAAATGCAAAAGTTTAAAAATGACCCGCAAAAACTAATAGAAATACAAAAGAAATCAATGGAAACAAGCTTAAAATATTTGAAGCATTCGCTTCCAGCAACATTAGTAACCTTGCTTCCCTTGTTGTTAATTTTTGGATGGTTAAGACAAACCTTCCCATCTGAACAGATATTATTAATCCTGCCTTTTGGCATTAATTTAGGATGGCTTGGTTCCTACATATTGTTTTCAATTATATTTAGTATAATTTTAAGAAAAATATTAAAGATACACTAAAATGCCAATACAACCACAAGCAACAAGAAGTTTAAGAAGAATTCAAGTAAGAACTCCTGGCAACAGGTTAGTTACTCATTTTGAAAAGAAAAAACCAACAATAGCTAAATGTGGAAATTGTGGTCAAGAATTAAAAGGTATTCCTAGAGAAAGACCGACAGCTTTCAGAAATTTGCCTTATTCTCAAAAAACAGTTTCTAGGCCTTTTGGCGGAAATCTATGTTCAAAATGTTCAAGAGAAAAAATAATTGAAAAATTCAAGGATATTAAAGAATTCCCCTTGGAAATTGGCCAGGTTTGTGTAAAAACAGCAGGAAAAGAAGCAGGTTCTGTATGTGTAATAGTGGAGAAATTAGATGAGAATTTTGTTTTAATTGATGGCCAGGTAAAAAGAAGAAAATGTAATGTCTTGCACTTAAAAACATTGGATAAAAAACTGGAAATTAAAAAAAATGAGTCTTCTGAAACTATAAAAAGGGAATTAAAAGCATTAGGTTTTGAAATAAAAGAAGGAAGAAAGAAAGAAAAGAAAGCTCTTCCTGAGAAAAAAGAAATTAAAAAGGAAGAAAAAGTCGCTGAGAAAAAAGAGGCTAAAAAAGAGCCTAAGAAAACTGAAAAATCTGAAATTAAAAAAAAGAAAGCTGAAAAACCAAAATCTAAAGGAGTCAAGAAATAGTCGTTTTTTCCGTAAACGCTTTTTCTCAAAAGGGTTTAAATGAAACAAGAGATTCAGCAAAAATATATTGAACTTCAATTTCTTAATCAGCAGATTAAAAAAGTTCAGGAGCAGTTCATGTTTTTTCAGCAGCAATTGGCTGAATTGATAAATTTAGAAACTTCATTATTAGATATGAAAAATATTAAAGAAGATTCTGAGCTATTTTCTTCATTAGGTTCTGGCATATTTGTTAATAGCAAACTTGTAGATCCTAAAAATGTTCTTGTAAATGTTGGTGCTAGTGTCTTGGTGACAAAAACTGTTGAAGAAGCTATTAAATTAATTAAGATTCAAATTGAAAATGTAAATAAATCTCAGGAAACTATTAAAGAAGAGCTGACAAAAGCAGCAACGTATTCAGGGCAATTAACTCAAGAATTAAATGAACTGGCTTCACAAGAACAAAAATAATTAAAATTCCTTTCTTCTTTTCAAATACTCAACTAATTCTTTTGAAATCAAAGGTTTATTTTTTATTAGTAAATATCTATAAGGTAAAATAACAGAGTCATATTTTCCTAATTGAATCTCTATTTTTTCCTTGAATTTTAAATCTTTTAACTTCTTTCCTTTTAAAATTTCTTTTACAACAGCAACCGCATTATCAGTGCTAAATTGTTTTTTTCCAATGTTTCTAGCTGTGAAGTTTAGTTTTTTAGTTAATTCTTTTTTCGTTCTTTTTTTCGGAGGATAATCCCCCAAAATCCCGCCAAAAATAAAATATTTAAATTTTTTAGCCTCTTCCGGACTTAAAGTTTTCTTTGCATCTGGATCTAATATACAGGCATTTTTTAAATTTAATTCAGAAATAGATTTGCTATTTCTTTTGCCGTATTTCCCTAATTGCTTGTTTTTAATATTAGTAAATAACAGTTTCCCTTTTCCAACAATTTTAGAAATATGTTTATATTCAATTAAGCACCATTTCCATAATTTACAATCTAAATGTTCTATAATAAAAGTAGCCATAAGATTTATTAAGAATTTTTATTTTATAAAATAGTATGTTAAAAGTATTAGTCTCAGGAAAAAACCCAAAAAGTGTTTCTTTGGTCAATAAAAAAATCCAGAATTATAAAACTTTAAAACTAAGCAAAAAGCCGGAAGTTGTAATTAGTCTGGGTGGAGACGGTACTTATCTGTATAATGAAAGAAAATATCCCAAAATACCAAAAATTTTAGTAAGAGACAGCAGCATTTGTAAGTTGTGCTCAATTTACGATTTAAATAATATTAATCTAGTTCTTAAAAAATTAAATCAGAAAAAATTCACATTAAAAGAATGTATTAAATTAGAAGGCAGATATAAAAATAAAAAATTATTGGCAGTAAACGATATAGTAATTAGGAATAAAAATCAATATGAAGCAATAAGATTTAATGTAAAAATAAATAACAAAGACTTAAATTCCAAGTTTATAGGTGACGGTATTATCGTAAGCACCGTTTTCGGAAGCACTGGTTATTTTAATTCAATAACAAAGACAACTTTCACAAAGGGAATTGGCCTTGCTTTCAATAATATTCTTGCAAGAACTTACGAAATTTTAAAAGAAGATGATGTTATTGATCTTATTTTATTAAAAGGTCAAGCTTTAGTTTCAGCAGACAATAACAAAAAGCTAATTTCTTTAAAAGAAAATTCTAAAATAAGAATAAAAAAATCCAAGGAAAAAGCATTTATAGTTCTTCTTTGGTAAAAAAATCATGTTATACGAGCCAGCTGAAGATTCTTTTTTGCTCCAAAAACAAGTAAGAAAATATGCTAAAGGTAAAGTTCTTGATTTGGGTGCAGGAACTGGTATTCAGGCCTTAGCAGCATTAAAAAATACAAAAGATGTTCTTGCAGCAGATATAAATCCCAAAGCAGTAAAACATTGCAAAAAATTGGGCATTAACGTCATTAAATCTAATCTGTTTAGCAATATAAAAAGCAAATTTGATTTAATCATATTTAATCCCCCATATCTTCCAGATGACAATTTAAATCTAGAAGACGATAGAAACTATATTGGCGGAGAACAAGGAAATGAAATTTTGGAAAGATTCTTTTCTCAAGCGAAAAAACATCTTAATAAAAATGGAAAAATATTAATTGTCTTCAGTTCATTAACTTCAGATATAAATAAAATAATAAAAAAACACAAATTCAAATTTAAGAAATTAAGTGAACAAAAATTCTTTTTTGAGAAATTATTTGTTTATTTAATATATTAAGCTTGTTTTTTTCAGAGCCCTTGAACTACTTTTTGAGTGTCTTCTTTTTGCTCGTTTATTTGGTTTTCAATTTATTTTAATTTTTTCTTTTCCTTTTTTGCCAGTTCTTTCTCAACATCCTTTCTAACCACGTCATCTAGTTTCTCTGTAACAGGTATATTGTTTGGATCTAAAACCCTTGCTCCAATAGCTCTTCCGCTTACTTTCTTTTCAAAAAGCTCAAGCCTTCCTCTTATATCTTCTTGTTCTCTTCTTATAATCTCTCCCTCAGCTCTTGAAGCTAATAAAGTACCAGTATATTCTGCTACGCTAAATCCCCCATAAACAGCCCCGCCTAAAAGAACCCTCTTAATATCTGGATTTTCCTGAATTATATGATAAACACCATACATAAGAGAAATATATTGTCCTAATTTACCAAGTAAATGTAACCCTAATCCAGTCATCCTTAAATCAGCAGGTTCAATTGGTTTTTTCTTTCTCAGATATTTGTCCAGCTCAACCATTTTATCTTAGCTAATATTTAATTCCAATACTTAAATTTATATATCTTTCTTACCAAGTCCTTTCGTAAAGCTTATAAATATTTAATTTAATGAAAGTCTAACCCATTTGAACTACAAGGTTTATCATAGCTTTTTGGTGAGCGTTTTCCGTAAACGCTTTTCGCAAAAGGGTTTCGTAGGAGGGTCATAAATTGGACAAGAAAGAAGTTTTAGAAGCTATAAAATTAGCAAAGGAAGTTTCTAAGAAAAGAAATTTTAAACAAGGTTTTGATATAGTCATAAATCTAAAAAACATTAATCTAAAAAAACCTGAACAAAATGTTGATTTATTCTTGCAATTACCTCACTTTACAGGAAAAAAAGTTAAAATTTGTGCTTTAATTGATTATGATTTAGAAAAACAGGCAAAAGAAATAGCAGACAATATTATATTAAAAGAAAATTTCCCAAAATATGAAGGCAAGAAAAAAGAATTGAAGAAAATAGGAAGACAATATGATCTATTTATAGCCCAGGCAGATATAATGCCAAAAATAGCTACATTATTTGGTAGAATTTTAGGTCCTTTGGGAAAAATGCCAAATCCAAAAATAGGAGCAGTAGTTCCAAGCAATGTGCCTTCTTTAAAAGATTTGGCAGATAAACTAAGGAATTCAATAAGAATTCAAACAAAAAACGAGCTAACAGCCAAAGCATCAATAGGTTCTGAATTAATGAAAGATGAAGAAGTAGCAGATAATTTTTTGCATGTTTACAATTCAGTATTGCATTCTTTGCCCCAGGAAAAAGATAATATTAAAAGTGTTATAATTAAAATGTCGATGGGATCTCCAGTTCAATTAAACAAGGAATACAAGCAAGAAGAAATATCGCTATTAGTGCAAAAACCAAAAGTTAAGAAATCCAAAGAGGAGGAACAATAGCGTTTTCAGTTAGCGCTTTTTGAAAAATGTTATGCAGCAAGTCCAGGTAGCTCACGTAAGTGAAAAGAAAAAACAGGAAGTAGAAAAAATAAAAGATTTAGTTAAAAAGTTTAATGTTCTTGGAATCCTTAATTTGGAAAATCTTCCTGCTGATCAATACATAAAAATTAAGCACAAATTACAAGGAAAAGTTCTTATAAAAACTACCAAAAAAAGATTATTAAAAATAGCCTTTTCACAATTAGAAAAAGAAAAAACAGGAATCTCAAAATTAAATGAAATGATTAAGGGTTCTCCAGCATTATTATTGACAAATGAAGATGAATTCAAATTGCAAAAAACATTAAATAAAAACAAATCAAGCGCATTTGCAAAGCCAGGCCAGTTGGCAAATAAAGATATAGAAATATCTGCCGGCCCAACACAATTTACACCAGGGCCAATGATTGGTGAATTTGGACAATTAGGAATTAAAACCCATGTTCTTGAAGGCAAAATACATATAAAAGAAGATAAATTATTAATAAAAGAAGGAGAGGAAATAAATACAAAAATTGCCAGTATTCTAAGTAAATTAGGAATAGAACCAATGGAGATTGGTTTAAATCTCATATTCACTTTCAAGAATGGAGAAATTTTAACAAAAGATGTTTTGAATATAGACGAAAAAGAATTCCTTGACAGTTTAATGCTTGCACATCAAGAAGCATTTAATCTTGCAGTAAATATTTCATATCCAACTAAAGAAACTATAAATATCTTATTGAAAAAGGCACAGATTGAGGCTATGGCTTTAGAATCAAAAGTTCCAGATTTAGATTCTGTCTCACCTAAAGAATCAGAAGCTAAACCTTTTGAAGAAAGGAAAGAAATTGAAGCAAAACCAGAACCAATTCCAGAATCTAAAGAAACTCAAATAGAAACTAAAGAGCAAGAAGAAATTATTGAAAAAAATGAACATAAAGAACCATTAAAAGAAGAACTAAAACATCATGATAAAATTGAAGTGGAAAAAGTAGATGCCAGTAATGATGAAATGCGAAAAGCAGCAGACTTACTAAGACAACTTACTGATAAAAAAATAAGGGGAGAAATATAATCTCGGAGGTTAAATATGGAATATATATATTCAGCTTTGCTGATTCACAAACTAGGAGCAGAATTGACTACAGACAGAGTTAAAAAAGTTGTAGACGCAGCAGGTGGCCATGCAGATGATATGAAAGCTAGGGCTTTGTTGGCAGCTTTAGATGGTGTGAACATCGATGAAGTTGTTAAGCAGGCAGCAATACCAGTTGCAGCACCAACAGTAGAAGCAAAAACAGAAGCTAAGAAAGAAGAAAAGAAATCAGCAGAAGACGAAAAGAAATCTGAAGAAGCAGCAGCCGCTGGGCTCGGTGCACTCTTCGGATAAACCTTAAACTGATGAATTCAGTTTATTTATTTTTAATATGGAGAAAGCTGACATAATTAGATTAAAGAAGGACATTAATCTACTTAGAAGTAATCTCAACAATATAAACACAACAAAAAGAAAAAAGCTAAAAGAAATCCATGAAATAAAATCAGAAATTAGAAGCAATTTAAACAAAGTTAAAGAATTTAAAAATAAAAAATCTTTATTTCTAAATGAATTAGAAGAATTAAAAAAACAAAGAGACTTCCATAATAAAAATGTCCACGAGCATATTTCTTCCTTAAAAAATTTAAATGAAGGGAAAAAAGAGATAGAAAAAAAATTCAAAATTAAGTACAATCCTCTGGCTATTAAAGAAAAAATAGACCAGCTAGAAACCAAGATACAGACAGATGTAATTTCCTTTGACAAAGAAAAGAAAATAATGGGGGAAATAAAAAAATTAAAAGCTGATTTTAAAAACTCTGGCTCCCTGTTTGCTATTAAAGAAAAAGAAGAAAAAATATCTAAAAATATAAAAGAAGAAAGAGAGAAGGCAGATTTATTCCATAATAACATAAGGGAAATTCTAAATTCAAATAGGGAAGAAAATAAGGAATTTAAGGACTTGTTCAGGCAGTTGGATAAATTAAGGAAAGTTCAGGAAGAAAAACAAAAAGAACTGGATGAAATAAATAAAAATTTCGAGTTAATTGCTAATGATTTAAATCTAAAATTAATTGAAATAGGAAAAATAAATCCTTCTTTAATTGAAAATAATAAAAAAGAGGAAAGAAAAAGAAGAGATGAAAAAATCCTTGAAGAAAAATCCAGATTAGTTGAAGAAAAATTAAAAAATAAAGGCAAATTAACAACAGAAGACTTGATAATAATGCAGGGAAAATTAAAAGATGAATAAATTATTGATAGCAATTCTTCTTAGCTTAATGCCGATATCAGAAGTACGTGGTTCAATTCCATTTGCTTTAAAATACGGATTTAGCCCTGTTAAGGTATTTTTTATAATGAGTTTTTTTAATATTCTTGTGATTCCAATTGTTTTTTTCTTCCTAGATAATATTCATCATCATTGCTTAAAGATTTCACATTATGAGAGGTTCTTTAATTATTATATAGAAAAAATAAGAAAAAAAGCAGAAGAAAAAATAAAGTTAAGTGGTTATTTGGCATTATTTTTTTTCGTAGCTATTCCTATCCCAACAACAGGTGCATATACTGGGACATTATTAGCTTGGTTCTTTAAATTAAATAGAAAACATTCCTTCATAACAATATCTCTCGGTGTTTTATTCAGCAGTTTAATTGTTACCTTATTATCCCTAGGAATAATAAATTTACTTTAAAATAAATTATTCAAAGGGCTTTTAATCTTCTTTAAGTCAAGATTGTTTTGTAGTGTCAGGAGATTATTTCGCCTAAATTAGTTACATCAAATTTTCTTGCCCAGATATCAAGATATTTGAAACACTTAATCAATTCTTTTCCTTTATTAGTTAATGAATATTCAACTCTTGGTGGAATCTCGTTAAATCTTTTCCTTGAAACCAATTCTAATTTTTCCAATTCTTTTAATCGTTTTGATAAAGTTCTCGAACTGATATTTTTCATCTCTCTGATTAAATCATTAAATCTTTTTGTCCCATTGTTGTGTAATTCTCTCAATATCAATAAAGTCCATTTTTTGCTAAGATATATAAAAAGATTACTATTTGGAGGTGTAAAAATGGCAAGACTTGTAAAACATGAAGAAAAAATGCCGATAGAAGTAAAAGTTGGTGGAGAAAGTAAATGGATTTGTATGTGTGGATTAAGCAAAAACAAACCATTCTGTGATGGCGCGCATAAACAATGCAATGGCGAAGAAGAGAGAAAGCTGTACAAATATGAAAGTGGAAAAAGAATTGAAGTAAAACATTTTTAATTTTTGTGGTGCCCTCTGTTAGTGACTTCTCCGAATTGTTTCGCAATTCTCGATTTTTTCTTTCAGAAAAAGAAAATTAACAGCGACTATACTAAAAAATGCTCGGCTCGCATTTTTCCCAAATTTTACTCCGCTACGCTCCACAAAACTTAGCATAGCCTAATGTTATGCAATAGGTTCTGGAGCGCTTATAAAAACATTTATATAAACTGTTCAATTTATAACATATAAAATATCAAACAATCCAAGCAATAAAAAATTAGAAAACGTGAAAAAAATTTATTCTTTTTGGGGAAGATTCCCCTCCCTTTATAGTGTACAGGATATAATCACATTTTTAGGAAGAGCAAAAACAATCAGAAGCCGAGCTGTTAGAAAGATTGGATTAAGAAAAGGAGATAAAGTCTTAGAAGTTGCTTGTGGTTCTGGCAGAAATTTTCCTCACTTAGTTAAAGCAGTAAGCAAAGATGGTTTTATACTCGGTTTTGATTACAGCCAAGAAATGCTTAATGCTGCAAAACAATTATCCAAACAAAATAACTGGAATAATATAAAATTAGTTCAGGGCGATGCAGCACAACTTAAAATAACAGAAAATAATTTTAATGGCGTTTTAAGTATACTCGGTATTAGTGCTATTCCTGGCTGGGAAAAAGCACTTCATAGAAGCTATAGTGTTCTTCGCCAAAGAGGGAAACTGGTTGTTTGTGATGCCCGCCTTTTTACTGGATTCCTAAAGCTTCTTAATCCTTTAGTCAAAGTAATCTATTCAAAATTTGCAGCATGGGATCCTTCCAAAAACATTCCAGAAAAAATGAAAGAGATCTTTGGGAATGTTGAAGTAGAAAATCTCAATTTGGGCACTTTTTTTATTGCTGTATCTGTTAAAAAAAGGAAGTAAATATGGGGATATTAATCAAAAAAATTGTTTTAGGCAATGAAATAAGGAACATTTGGAGATTTATAACTGAACCTGAAAATTTTCCTAAATATATTTATAGTTACAACAATGGAAAAATTACCAGCCCCAATAAGACAGGGATTGGTGCAAGCTATGAATGGTATGGTAAATTAGGCCCATTTAAGCTTAAATCAACAGAAGAGACTGTTGAATGGCAGGAAAGAAAACATGTCGCTTACACTGGAAAATTATTTGGAATCAAATTTAACTCTTCAATGAGTGTCAAAGAAATAAAAAAACAAACACAGCTGACTGTTTATATTAGATATGAAGTTCCTTTATATCTCGGTGGTGTAATTACAGATCTGCTCATAATCAGAGGGATTATAAAAGAGTATATTAAAAAATCGCTTGATAATTTAAAAGAAATATATAATTAACAATTGATCATAGCTTTTCCTTTCAATTCAGTCTTCAATCACATTATACTCCCGCTTATTTTAAATTATTTTAGTTTAATAATTTTCTTCAAATACATAAAATCAGAATAAATAGGAATAGTATGAACTTTAAACTTCTTAGTCAGATAAATCCAAGTTATCACTACAAAAATTGTTGAAAAAATTTGCCAGAAAAACAGATGCAGAGTATCAAACCATCTTTTATTAAATTCAATCAAGGCAATAGCTAGAATAAATATCCTTAAAATATTAACAGTAAATAAAATCAAGCCCCCAACTAAAAACATTTTAATTCCTTTTCTTAATTTAATATCCTTAGTCAATAATATCAAAATAGCAAATAAAACATAAGCAGAGGCAGCTATGCATGCAGGAATAAACTCAAATTTTATATTATTTATAATAAGAAAATTTCCCAAAATTAATGGATTATAAAAAAATAGGATCAGATAAGAAGCAAGAAAAGTAGGCAAGGTCAATAAAAAATAAACAGCATAAGTTCCAAAAATTGCAATCAATAAAGCACTTAATAATCTTAATCCCAGATTATGCAGGTATTTCATTAAAAAGGTTAAATTTATATAAATTTATAATGGTTTCTAGAAAGATGAAAAAACCAGTTAAATTAATGTTGATTTTATTAGTAATTTTAATAATAAGTTTCTACATAGATAAATTTATTTTGGATTTAATAAAAATATTAAGAATTGATGTTTTAAATTCTTTTTTCATTTTTTTTGCAAAATATTTTGATTATTATATTTTGGCATTGGTGATTACAATAATATCAATGTTCAAAAATAATAAAATTAAAAATTTTTTAAAGCTGTGGTCATCCTTTTTGTCAGCTGGTTTATTAGTCTATATATTAAAAATATTAGTCCAGAGGCCAAGACCTCTAATAAATTTAATAGAAGCATCAAATTCATCCTTTCCATCAGGCCATACAACCATTATGTTTGCCTTATTTCCGATAATTTGCAAAAATTTTAAAGAAATCAGATATTTCTGGTTATTTATTTCAATCTTAGTTGCTTTTTCAAGAATTTATTTGGGTGTCCATCACTTGTCAGATATTATGGGGGGAATTATACTTGGTTTGTTGGTGGGAATAAACATTATAAATCTCTTTAATCACAAATTAATAAAATGATAGACAATTTGGAAGTCAAAAGAAAAATAGCTCATTTATGTACTGGCCTATTTATTGTAACCTCATACTATTACGGAATTTTAACTCAAAAATATATTTTCTTTTTGATAATATTCTTTGGAATATTATCAATAATAAGCATGAAATTTAAATTGCCAATAGCTAATTTCTTGTTGGAAAACTTTGAAAGAAAAAAATACATAAAAAAATTCCCATTTAAGGGGATGATTTTCTTTTTAGGAGGTTCTTTATTGGCAATAAAGTTATTTCCAGAAGATATAGCTCTTGCATCCATAATAATCTTAACTTTAGGTGATTCAGTCTCATTCTTAGTTGGGCAATTTTTAGGAAAAACAAAATTAGCCTTTAATGGCCTAAAAAAATTAGAAGGGATATTAGCTGGAATGCTTTGTGCTTTTTTAGGCTCAATTATCTTTGTAAATTTAACAGAGGGTTTTTTCGGAAGCTTGTTTGCAATGATTGTAGAAGGGGCTGGTTTAAAAATAGGAGTTTCAGATATAGACGATAATTTCATAGTTCCTTTAGTTGCAGGCACAGTTATCTATTTATTCAGGACAGGTTTTAAAGTTTTTTTGATATAAATATTTATAAATTATAAAAATTTAACAAAAATATGCTGAATGCAGAAGAAGAGGGAGAATTATTGGTTAATATTCTTGATAAGCCTATTAAAAAAATAAACAAAGCAGCTAATGAACTGATTGCCAGATATAGGGAATGCAAAAAAGAGAATAAAAAAGAACTTGCAATTTATGATGAAATATTTCTAAAAAATTTGCAGCAAGCTATATCTGAAAGTCTAAAAATAATTACAAGGTTGACAGGTATCAACAGAAAGAAATTAGGAGAGCCAGGGGCTAAAGGGCTGGGAATATTAGATTTACAACAATTACTTAACTCATGTAATGCTTATTTTGATGAATTAAAAAAAAGCAAAGATTTTGGAGATTCCTTAAATCTCTCAAAAGTGTTATACAAAACATTATTGCAGATGGAATTTATTTATACTGCATTAGCCATTAGAAAAAAATGGTAATTTCTAAGATCTCTTAAAAAACCCATTTTTCAAAAACACAAGGTAAGGAACAATTATCACTAGTAAAAGTCCGCCCAAAACAAGATACTTCATAATTAGAACATCCCTTATTATTAAATCTGAAACATTGTTGAAATAATAGCCCAAGAAAATATAAAAAGGCACAAACACCAGTACAGCTAAAAAATTAAAAAAAGCAAAAGTTCTCCATCTAACTTTAAGCGTTCCAGCCATTAAAGGCCCTAAAAATCTTAAACCTAAAATAAATCTTAATAAAAAAATGCTTTTTCCAGTATGTTCTTTCATTGGTTTTTTCCATTTTTTTAGTCTTGTAGAAACTACTCTAGTATACATCCCGTGGAGATAATGCTTTTTTCTTATAAGGTAGTATAAAATATTGTCCCCTGTCAAAATACCCAAATAAGCAGCCAGAATAACTTTATCCAACTCAGCAAAACCTTTTCCAGAAAAATAACCAGCCAATAACAAAAACAATTCCTCAGGTAATGGTATTAAAGCAATAAAAGCAGTCAATAAAAATACCCCTATATATGAAAACTCATTAATATAGTTTAAAATAAATGATTGTATGTCTATCATCTGTGTAGAAAATAAAATATTAATTTATTTTTTTCTTTTTTATCTAATTTAGCAAAAAATTTCCTTTGAAATTGTACTATTTCATTTATTTTTACCTTGTTTAAGTCTTTCTCCCCTAATCCCTTTATAACAGAAGCATCATCCATTATAATTTCAATATTAACTAAATCTTTAGAAACAGGCAGCCAGTGAATTAATTTTGCATTCAGTGCTTTATTCAATTCAACAGAATGAAATTCATTGTCCTTGAAATTAAACAAGTGCATAATCCTGTAATATTTTCCTTTTTCAAAATTCTCTTCAATATAAAATTCATCTTTAGTTTCAAAATTCCTAAATCCTTTCTTTGGAAAATCAGGATGTAATTCAATTTTTGTCTTTAAAGTTGGGGCTTTTTTTATATTGATTTTTTTGGGATTTTCAACAAAAAAATACCTATTGCTATCTTTGTCTATAATCTCTCTGTTAAAAGCACCTAATGTATCTAAAGAAACATGAATATCGCTCTTTCCTAATCCAATCTCCCTGTGAAATCTCAAAATAGCTTCTGCTTTAAATCCTCTTTTTCTTAATGATTGAATTGTTCCTAATCTTGGATCATCCCATCCCAATAATTTTCCTTCTTTTATTAATTTTTTAGTTTGTGACGTGCTTTTAATTCCTTTAACTAATAATTTTCCATGATACATTGTCTTTGGATAAATCCAGTTAAAATATTTGTAAATATATCCTTGCCTGTCGTCAGAAACTCTTAAATCAATCCCTCTCAATATATGGGTAACTTCTAATTCATGATCATCAATAGCAGAAGCAAAATTCAATAAAGGCCACACTTTTGATTTCTTGTCTAATGGATGTTTTGATTTATCAACAATCCTGAAAGCAGGCCAGTCTCTTAATGCAGGATTTGGAGCATCAATATCAGTCTTAATTCTTAAAACAGCTTCTCCTTCTTTGTATTTTGTAAACATCCCCCTCCATCTTTCTAATTGCTCTTGTGCAGGTAAAGATCGGCATTTACAGGAAATAGACTTCCATATTAATTTTCTCCATTCTTCAACATCGCAAGTGCAAACATAAGCCTTGTCATCCTTAACTAATTTCTCAGCATATTTATAATAAATCTTCAGTCTTTTTGATTGTATAATTACTTTATCTGGTTTTATTCCTAAAAAATTTAAATCTTCTTGAATCCATTTGTAAGCCTCCTTCATCGGAACTTTTATTTTTGGATCAGTATCATCTGCTCGAAGCAAGAATTTACCTTTATATTTTTGAACAAGAGCATAGTTCCAATAAGCTGGCCTCGTTCTTCCAAGAGATAAAGGTCCATTCGGGTTTGGAGCAAAACGCATTACAACATTACCTATTTTTGCCTCTTCTAATTCAGGTAATTTATCTTCTTTTTTCTTTGGTTTTTCTATTTCAAAATCAAATTTATTCAATTCTTTTTTTTGCTCTTCTAAAGGCAAAGAATTAATTTCCTTAATTAATGAAGAAATCTTGAATGATAACTCCTTTATGTCTTTTTTCAAATCTGGGTCTTCTTGTAAAACTTTTCCTAAAATAGCACCTAAATTGGCTTTTCCTTGATATTTTACTGCGTTAGATAATATATAAAATCTTATTTTTTCATTAGTAATCATACATATCCCTTCAATATTTCACTTAATAAATATTTATCAAATTGATCCTTTATTTCTAATTTTCCTTTTCTTCCAATTTGGATTTGAATTATGTTTTCTTTTATAGCATTAAAAATCTTTTTATTTCCCAGAAATATATCTAAAAACAGTTTTAAAGGAATTTTGTTTTTTCCATATTTCCATGAAGAAACAGTCTCATAATTCAAATTTGTATTTTTACAAAATTCCTTTAAGTTATTTAAAATAGAGTATCTAAGCCGCTCATCTAAAACAATATATAATAAATTAAAATTTTTATGCACTCTTTCTAATATTTTATTAAAAGGTATTTTTATTATCTCTAAATTTGCAGATATTTTTAATATATCAAGAATATTATATGCTCTCAACATAAAACAATTTTCTGAATTTGTTTTTTGCTTACTTAAATTGATATTATAATGTTTTAAAATGAGAGAATTATCTCTTTCAGCAAGATTATTTTCATTAATGTCATATGAAATCGAGAAAACGGGGTATTTTAATTTTGAAAAATAAAAATGTCCATCACCCAAAAATTTGCCTTTTAAATAATAATTAAACATTTCTCTTGAAGAAGAAATTTCTATATTTTTTGTATTTTCTTTAATTATTAATTTAGCTTCTTTATTATTAGTTCCTTTAATAATATTATTTTTAAAAACTCTTATAAAATCTACTTCCATTAAGACAAATAAAGTATAATTTTCTTTATAAGCGCCGCGGGGGTCCAGCATTTGTCCAGTGGATTTGTCCAGTGGTATTTATAAAGGAATGGAAAGTTTTCGAGAAATTCAAAAAAGTTTCAGTAAAAATATACAGTTTAATTTTTAAAGTTACTCTTTTTCAATATTATCATGAAACCCATAAACAGCAAAGAAATAAAAGAAATCCATAATAAGTTGGAAGAGCAATTTGGATATAAGCAAAAACTAGATTATTTATTTTATATAAACAAGGATAATAAAATATTCCTAATGACAAAAGACTTTCAAAAGCTAGATTTATCTAAATTAAGAGTAAATTCCTTTGGCTTGTATTTTGGGGAATTGGAAAAAACAGGATTAAGATTAAGCATTTCAGGCTCTCAATTAATAGGAAAAAATGCTGATAAAAATATTCTTGAGATTAATAAAATAGAAGAATGGTTAAATGGTCAAAATTTGGAATGCAATAAAGAACTAAAAGGGTGGTTTATTGTAAAATATAAAGAAGATTTTCTTGGTTGTGGATATTGTAAAAATGGCGTTCTTATGAATTTTATTTCTAAAAGAAGATAAAACAAAAATTTATAAATTCTGAATAATCATATTAATATGATTAAAATGAATAAAAAAATACGAACTGTTAAAGTTAATGAAAGAGGCCAAATAGTGATTCCTGAAGAGATAAGAAAAGATTTAGGTATTAAGGAATCCTCTGTATTAGTTATGATTGAAGAAAATAATGAAATTATTTTAAAAAAAGAATCTGAGATTTTAAAAGAAATGGATGGGGAAGAACAGTTTTGGAAATCCTTGACTAGAGAAAGCATGAAAAGGGCTTGGAATAAGGAAGATGAAATCTGGGATAAACTCTACAAAGAACAAAAATGAATCAACAAAATTTAGTTTTAATGAAATTTCCTTTTTCTAATCAGGAAGAAAGTAAAATTAGACCAGGAATTATAATTTCTAATAACGAATATAATGACAAAAAGCAAGATGTTTTAGTATGTGCAATAACATCTAATCTAACTGATGAAGAATACAGTATTCTAATTGAAAATAAAGATTTATTAAACGGGTCTATTTTGATAAAAAGCAAGATAAGGGCTGATAAAATTCTATTAATAGAAAAAAAATTAATTATTAAAGTTTTGGCGAAATTAAATGACGAAGTTTTTGATTCTCTAGTAGAAAAAATAGCTACCATTATAAAAAGGATTAATTAAATTTAAATTCACAAATTTTATTCAAAGGACAATTTTGGCACAAAGGTTTTTTTTTGCAGTAATCTTTTCCTAACTTTACAAGTAAAGCATGATACTCATTAAATATTTTAAAATCTTTATCCAAATTCTTCATGAATAATTCCTGTAATTCATAATAGCTTTTTTCTTTAAAACCAAGTCTATTAAATATTCTTTTAGTGTAAGCATCAATTACAAATATTGGTTTTTTGTAAGCATAAAGTAAAATAGAATCTGCTGTTTCAGGACCAACCCCCCAAATATTAAGTAAATTTTCTCTAGTAATTTCTTTTCCAGAATCTAGAAATTTAACAAATTCTTTTATTTTCCTAGCTTTTTGATTATTATATCCGGAAATTTTAATTATTTCAGCTAATTTTTTAATATCAATTTTTCTCAAATTACTTAAATCAATTAAATTATTTTTCCTTAATTCATCCAAAGCTTTTTCAACATTCTTCCATGAAGTATTCTGAGTTAAAATAGCTCCTAAACAAATTTCCAAAACTTCTTTCTTAATTTCAGGTTTTAAATACCCAGAATGATATTTGTCATTAACAGGCCACCATCCCTGCTCTTTAAATTCTTTTAATAAAATTCTATAAATTTCAAGAACATTATCCATATCTTCTCTTTATGTCTCTTTTCAAAACCCTATGCTCTTCCTCTTTTCCCTTAGGCTCCCTGAAAAATGAAAAAAACAATATAACAACACCAGTAACATTTGCTATATCCCCTAAATTAGAAGTAAAAAAATCTGAAAAAGATATATAATCAACAACATATCCAAATAAAACTCTGTCCAACAAATTGCTTAAAGTTCCGCCAATTAAAAAGCTCAGTCCAAGCCTATATTCTTCATATTTGTAAAATAAAAATAAAAATAAGACAAAAGCCAGAACAGAAATAAAAATCAATGCAAATGTATATCCTTCTAAAATATCAAAAGCAGCCCCATAATTCCTTACCTTGTCTTCTGATATAAACTTCAGTACATAATCAGCCAAAATTATAGCCAAAATTAAGCTTAGGTAGTTTCTCATTTTCTTTTTTTCCGTGAACACTTTTTTAAAAAATATTCTAATAACAAACTTTAAAAGTATAGTAATATATAAAATTATTTATTAAAAAAGGTGAATTAATGACTCAAGAAGCTCAACAAAAAAAAGAAGAAACTTCTTCATTTCGGGAAAAATTATTAGAAGGCTTATTTGGAGCTAAGGCAAAAGAAGAAAAAGATAATCCTGAAATTCCTTCTTTGGGCGAAGAAGTAAAGCCAAAATACTGCCCAAAAGAAGGGTGCAGATTAATAATTGATGAGTTAAAAGGCGGTGTTGAAGCAAATTATTACTGGATACTTAGGTTTATGGAAACCAAGGAAGATTTTGGTTTAAAATTATCAGGCAAAACAGGCGAAGTTATTAAATTAAAAGATTTATTTGCAGCAGGCGAAGCCTCTAGTATGTGGGGTTCAATAGAGCAAAGAAAAGCAATCCAGCAGGAAAAAATCTCTTCTTATCTGGCAACTATAGGAAAAATGACTAAAGACATGTTCCAGATAATTAGGGAATTAAGAATTCTTGATGAAAGATTAGCTTACTATAAAGGTTACAATGAAGGAAGTCATTCAGCCAGTGTAGCCCTAAAATCAGTCTGGGTTGACTTGGTTGAAGGCGGTGCAAAAAACCCTGGCTCTGTAACTGGTTTAGCATCCCAAGTTGGTTTTGTAATATTGCCTGATTTATTTTATAGAATTCATCCTAAAGATATAAAAGAAGTTGATAAGCTGATTAATACTTTAAGTAAAGATGGTATTAATATAAAAGTGCGTGAAGTATTAGCAAGAAAACTATTCCAGTTTTTGGATTGGAAGGAAAAAACAGAAAAAGAAATTAACGATAGAAGAAAATTTGTTCTTGCATATTTAAGGCAGCATTTTAACACAATAAGAATGTACATAAATTGGGTAAAGCCATACTTAAGAAATATAAGGCAATTGGAAATGTCTCGTGATATTAATGATCCGCATTTGTTAAGCACATTTGAAACAAATAAAATAGAGGTTGAATTATTAGGTATAAAAAAAACTTATACAGAAATAACGCCAAATGGTTTTGAAATTGACAGAGAATATAGAAAATATTTTCCATGTATTCATGTAAGAATAAGATTTGTTGCTTTGCCTGAAATGGCTTATCAAAAAGAATATCAAAGGGGCGCAGTTCACATGGGAAGAACAGAAATTTACATTAAAGGCTATGTTTCAACTATGCAGCAGATTGAAGCATATAAAAAAAAGCTGGAAGAAGAAGACATAGAAATAATAACTTCTCTGCAAGAATCTTTAATGTCAATGAAAGACGAAATTACAAAATATTTAAATGAAGCTCAGGAAAAAAATATTCCAGTTCTAAAAGAAGAAGTAATTGAAGTTATGGAAAAAACAGGTGCAAAAAAAGAAAAAGCAATAGAAGCCCTAAAAAAAGCAGGAACAGTTCAGGGAGCAATTTTTCAGATAAAAGAACAAAAGCCTCAAGAAGGTTTTTTTGAGCCATTCAAGGCAATAATAGATGGTTTTAAAGAAATTCTTAATTTGCAGTCTAAAAAACAAGAAAAAAAACTTCCTTTGAAAAAATCAGAAGAAGAGTCTGAAAAAGGAAAAGCTAAAGGCGATGCAGGAAGTTTAGTCTGGATTTTATATGATGTTTACAAAAAGTCTCATGGTTATATAACCCCCTTGTAATAATATGAAGATAAAGACAAAAGAATCTTTTAAAGATTTATTAAAGCATTCTGAGAAAGTAGCTGAGAAATTATGAAATAACAAAGAAGATGATGTTTGGGACAACATATAAACAGGTAAGCATTTGAAAAATACTAATTTAAACTCTGGTTTTTTCCATAAACGCTTTTTCTAAAAGGTTTATATAATCCAAAAACTTGATAGGTTTATGCCAAAAACTAAAAAGCTTTCTTTAAAGAGACTAGAGCAATTACATCCAATAGAAAGGGAAAAAGAATTAAGAAAACTCCTTCTAAATAATACTAATAAAAAATTTTTAAAAATAATTACAGAAGAAATTGAAAAAGCAGAATTAGAACAAGAGCATTTGGAAGAATTAATAAAAGAACCCAGAAAAATAGAAGAAAAGCCTTCAGAATTAGATGCTTTGGTAAAAAAAGAAACTGAAAATATTGAAGAAGAAAAGAAAGAAAAAATAAAAATTGGTAAATTATATGGTGTTAAATTAGAAGAAAATCATGGAAAATACCAGACTTATACTCCTTATGAAGCCCATAAAGAAGAATTTAAAATAGAAATAACAAGTACTTCCCAAAATCCATTAAAAACAAATTTAAATTCAACAGAAGAAAATATTAAAAAGACAACAGAATTATATATGAAAAATAAAAAAGAGGAGCATAAACACTAAAATGGATTATTGGCAGTCTGATTATTGGCATTCTCTAGATAATAGGCCTAATAAAGAAGCCCAGGAAATAGGAATTAGTACAGATTTTATTAGCACTTCAACTCACCCATTTAAGGAACAATTGCAGGAATTAAAAGCAAAAATATTTTCAGGAGTAAAAAATGTTGAGCTTAGTTTTATAGCAACAGGCAAATCTCCAAGATCTCAGGGATCTACTCCAGAACAATATGGAAAAGCAGAAAGGGAAGAATTAAGGCAATTGGCAAAAGTAAATGATATTGAATTAACAACACATAGTCCAGCAAATGCTCCTGGCTTGTCTGGTTTTTCAGAAAGGGGTTTCTCACAAGAAGTTCAGGAAGCAAGTTTGAAAGAATTAAAAAGAACAATAGAATTTGCAGCAGATGTCGCAAGAGGTGGAGCAATAGCAGTCCATACACAAGAATTTCCAAGGCCAGCTTTTGAAGCAGGAAAAGAATTCGAAGCATATCCAAAAGAAAAAGAGAAAGCTCCAATATATTTTGTTAATAATAAAACCGGACAAATAGAAGCTCTTCCAAGAGACCATGAAATCTCAATTCCAGAAGGAGGTTTTGTAAATCCAAAAAGAAATGAAGAAGGTTTTATAAAAAAATGGGAGAAAAAGAAAATTTCGGAATTTGAAGAAGAAGCAATAAAAAAACATGAAAAAAATATAGCTCAATATATTTTCAATGAAATTTATAAAAAAGATCTTGACTTTGCAGAAATTGAAGCCAAACATCAGGCAGCCCAGGCAAAGAAAATTGAAAGAGAAGCCCAATATATAGAAAAAATAAAAAAAGACTTAAGGCAGCAAGAAAAATCAGATCCTGAAAAAGCGCATGACAGGGCTATGGAGTTTATAAGAGAGCTAGAACAATCTACGCGTGAAATCTTGGCTCCAAGACATGGTACTCCAGAATTTAAAGAGTATCTAAGAGATCCAATAAAATATGTAGAAGAAATAGAAGAGAGAACAAAACGTGTTAAAGACCAAGCTTTTGAAGCAGCAGATAAAGCAAAATTGCAAATTGAAGAGACACAAAAAAAATTAAATGAAATTAAGCCAATAGAAGATTTTGCTTTGGAAAAAACATCAGATGCTATTGCAAGAGCAGCCATATATGCTTATGATCAGGAGAAAAATAAAAAATTGGAAAAGCCATTGGTAATTTGTCCTGAGAATGTATGGACTGAATATTATGGTGGCCATCCAAAAGAATTAAAAAAAATAATTACAGAATCAAGAAAAGCTTTCTCAAACAAGTTAGTTAAAGAAAAACATATTTCAAAAGCAGAAGCAGAAAAAATTGCAGAAGAAAGAATAAAGGCTACTTTTGATATTGGTCATGTAAATGTTTGGAGAAAATGGTTTAAAGAAGATGATCCAACAGGAGAAAAATTCAATAAATGGGTCATGAAGGAAGTAGACCAATTAACCAAAGATAAAATAATTGGTCATGTTCATATAAATGATAATTTTGGTTATGAAGATATTCATATTGCACCTGGCCAGGGTAACGCCCCAATAAAACAATTTGTAGATAAGATTACAAAAGAGGGATATAAAGGAAAAATGGTTGTTGAAGCAGGAGGCCAAAGAGAAGATGAAAGTGTCCTTTCACATGCTTGGAAAACTTTAGGTTCTCCAATATATAGAATAGATTCAATCGGAAGTTCATGGACAGAAATAGCTGGTAGTTACTTTGGAAGAACAGGTTCACCAACATATATAGTTGGCGACTTAGCTCCTTCAAAAGATTGGACATTATGGTCTGAAACACAATTAGAGTAATCTTTAAATAGAACTCTAATTAATTATTTATAAAAAGAGGGTGAAATGAAATTTGAGGTAGAAAAAAGAGAGCAGAAAAATGTAGAAAAATATTATTCTAAAGATATTGAAATTGCTAGAAAATTTGCTCGTCTAATATATAATGAATTTGGTACATTTATTCGTGGTTTAATTTTGTTTGGTTCAACAACAAAATCTCCTTCATCACCTAAAAAAGATATTGATATTTTGATTATTTTGGATGATGTAAGAGTTAAATTTTCTAGAGAGTTAATCGAAACTTACAGGATAATAACAGAAAAAGTTGTTGCAAATGTTGATCCCCAAAGACTTCATATTCAGTCAATGAAATTTTCTTCTTTTTGGGAATATGTAAGAGCAGGCGATCCAGTTGCAATTAACATTTTAAGATCTGGTGTATCCTTAATTGATACTGGTTTTTTTGATCCATTGCAGGTTTTATTAGAACAGGGAAGAATAAGACCAAGTGAAGAGTCAATCTATACTTATTTCACAATGGCTCCAGCTTCAATAAACAGGTCTCAACAGCATTTACTCACAGCCACAGTTGATTTATATTGGGCAGCAATAGATGCAGCGCACGCAGCATTGATGAAATCAGGAGAAATTCCTCCAAGTCCAGAACATGTTGCAGATTTATTGGAAAGAAAATTAGTAAAAGAAGGTCACATTAATAGAAAATACGCTGATGTAATGCGCCAGCTATATTCTTTATTCAAAAAAATAGTTCACAGGGATATTAAAACAATTTCAGGAAAAGATTACGATCATTATTATGAATTAACTCAGACTTTTGTAAAGGGAATGCAGAAATATATTGAAGAATACTAAATTCCTTTTTCTTTTAGTAAAGCTTTTCCAATCTCAATATATGTTCCTCTTCTTAAATTTTTTATTGTTCCTGCAACTTTTTTTGATATAAAATAAGCAAATTCTTCCTCTAATTGTCCATATACTTTTAAAATTTCTTGAGCTCTTCTAAATTCATCTTGAGTAGCATGTGCCCCTATAAATCTAGAAATATAATCATCCTTTAAACTCTCTGTTAATATTGCAGGCATGTCAAATTCAGGTAAGTTTTTATGGTCTTCTTTTATTTTCTTCCAAAGGGAAATCGCTCTGTCAACTTCCAAGTCTCCCATTCCTGAGGCTATTTGAATTAAATCCATTTTAAGAAAAAAAATAAAAAAATTAAAGATTTGGTAAGTTTCTTCTTAACCATTTAGCTCCAGCAGCTACATAAGCATCTCTTCTCACAGAAACTGCTTCAGGATCAGCTGTTGGTTGTACTAATCCCCTGCCAATAAAATAAGCAATATTTTCTGTAATTTCATTGCCCAATTCAGCATATCCTCTTGCTTTGGCATTAAAGTCAGATTGCGCTTCAACTTCAGCTAACATATCTATCATAGCATCAGCTTGAGCATCTGTAAGATAATTATCACTTACTAAATCATTGATTCTTGTGCCAAAGTTTCTAGGATCTCTAGCTAAATCTTTAACTATTTTTCCAAGCCTATTTCTTGTATCTGCAGGTGTCGGTCCATGTGCTTGTGGTGGCATTTTCTTTTTTCCTCCAATATTTTAATTATAATAGAATTTTAATAAAATCCATCGTTTATAAAACTTTCTATTTGTTAATACCTTAAAGTAGTAACAGAAAAGTTATAATTGTTTACTGTGATACTCTTCTCTGACCTTGTTCAAAATTAATTTTCTTTCAGATTTAGCTATTTTATTCTTTGTCTCATTTACATCTTCTACACCACAAATTATGCTGTCTATCCCATTTTTAATTAACAGCTCTATAAATTCAGGTTCATAAATCTGTTTTCCAATAACGCTCGTTTCAGTGTCATGTCTTCTGCATGTTTTGACTATATTTGTAATTTGTCTTAAAACTGCAGGATGAAATTCATTATAATTTTCACCATTTTCAACATTTAAAGTCATATTTGTTAATTTCTCCAAATCAATTATAACAAAATCAATTTCTTCTTCACAAATTTCTTTTATTAAAATAGATGAAGCCGGAGTGTCTATTACAACCCCTAGCTCAATTTCTTCAAGAGGTTCTAAATTCATTTCTCTGAATAGTTCTTTTGTTTTTTTCAGTGAAGAAACATCAGTTATATTTCCTAAAGCCACCCCAATATTTGTTATTCCTTTGTCTTGTAATCTTTTTAAGCTTTCAAATTGCACTCGTAACAAATCATGGTTGTCTAGAAAATATTTTGTGTAATACCAAACTGGTTTGTCCTTAAAATAATCTATTCTTGCATTAATCTCGTTGGTAATGTAATTAACTAAAAATTCCTTGTCATAATTAAAATAATCTAGATTGATTTTTAATAAACCAACACCGTAATTTCTTTCTGAATCAGGCTTTATTTTTCCAATATCATTAATCGATACTTTTACATTAGTTGCAGTGTCATAATAATCAATTCCCCGGGCAGGTTTATTTTCTAAAGAATGGTCTTCATAAACAATGCCAGTATTTGCATCAATTGTTATAATTTGTTTTTGTTTTAAGACACTTGTTGAATTTGCGGCGCTGACAATGCATGGAATCCCAAATTCTCTCGATAATCTTGCTAAAGAACTGTCAATAGTATCATTATCAATAATTATCCCGGAAATTTTTTTTAGTCTCTCTGTATCAATTAAGTTAAAATTAACTAAGTCGCTTGATTTTAAAACTAAAATCTGGTTTTCCTGTATATTGTTTAAATCATTTTCATTATTTATTAAGTTAACATACCCTGTTCCAAGGCCAAGGCTTGCATTCAATCCCCTTACAAGAATATTTTCTTCTTTTAGTTCTTCTTCTAATTGGTCTTCAATCTGTTCTGTTTCAAATATCATGGGCTTGGATTGAAGAATAAATACCTTGTCTTTTGTTAATGCAAATTCTATTTCCTGTGGCTTATTGTATAAATTTTCTATTTCAAAGGCAAAAGAGCTGATTTTCTTAATTTCATCTTCATTTAATTTTTGTTCATTTGCATTAAATAAATTCTTTTTCACATTTTTTCCAATATTTTCATCTTTTACAAGCATAAATGATTGGGCATTCAAAATTTTCTCTCTGATATCAAAAGAATTTTTTCCAATAACATATTTGTCTGGTATGACTGCTCCTGTGCTTAAGACTTCACTTTGTCCAAAGCAAGCCTCTATTATTAATTCATCTTTGTTTTTTTGCTCAGGGTTTAAAGTATAAATAATTCCTGATTTCTCAGAATCAATCATTTTTTGCACAATTACGCACACTTCAGAAAAATCAAGTGGTATTTTGTTTTTCAATTTTAAATTAAGTGAATTAGGAGTGAACATAAATGCCCAGCACTTTTGAACTGCTTTCACAACTTCTTCTTTTCCTTTTACATTTAGGATATTTGGCTGATGATTTATTTCTTCATTAATTAAGGAAGGTTTTATTACAACAGTCGGAGTTTCTCTTCCAGCCTTAATAATTTCCAGTGCTTGTTTGCTTGCTGTCCTGTATACATCTATATTAACGCTCATATTTTCATAAGCAGTTACTATTTCATACTTTAACGAAGTTGGCATAATAGTGTTTACAATTAAATCCTGAATTTTTTCAGAAACAATATACAAAGAATTTAAATCATTTAAGTCAAGCTTGCCTAAAATTTCCTGGATTCTCTCTTTAATTTTTGTTTCTTCCTGAAAGTTATTGAAAAAGTTGCTTAAAATGCAAAACCCATTAGGTACTGGCAAATTTTTATTAAAAATCTTGCTTATATTAGCTGCTTTTCTTCCTACTTTATCTAAATCAGAGTCAGAAATCTCTTTAAACCACAAAATATTATTCATAATCACCCCCATCAACTGCTAAAGATAATAAAAAATATATAAAAGTTTCGTCTGCATTGGGATGTAATTACAAAAAATTAGCAATCTTCTTAAAATTATTTGTATTCTAGCGATTATGGATATAAATTATTTGATAGCAAATCTTGAAAATAAGGGAATTAAAGATAAAAAAGTGCTTGAAGCTATAAAAAATATCTCAAGGGATAAATTTGTTCTCGATGAATTTAAAAATATGGCTTATGAAGATCAAGCCTTGCCTATAGTTTCTTCACAATCAATATCCCAGCCTTTCACAGCAGCATTTATGCTTCAAAATTTAAATTTAAAAGAAAATGACAAAGTACTAGAAATAGGCTCAGGATCTGGTTGGAATTCTGCTTTAATTCTGTTTATTACAAAATCCAAAGTATTCACAATTGAATTTAATAAAGAAGTTGCAGAATTTGCTAGAAAAAATCTTGAGAAAGCAAGAATCAAGAATGTTAAAATTATAGTTGGTGATGGAAATAAAGGATATGAAAAAGAAAAGCCTTATGACAAAATTATAGTTACAGCAGCTTGTTCAAAAATACCTTTTGATTTACTTAGTCAATTAAAAAATAATGGAATACTTCTTGCTCCAGTTGGCACATTGTTTGAGCAGGACTTAATAAAAATAATAAAAAAAGACAGTGAAATTAAAAAAGAAAGTCTTGGAAAGTTTGTTTTTGTTCCTATGAAAGGAAAATATGGCTTCTGAATTATTTAACCAATAGTGAAGCTCCCAATCGCAGCAAGCTGCGGAGCATTTAACAGGCTGAATTATTTAACCAATAGTGAAGCTCCCAATCGCAGCAAGCTGCGGAGCATTTAACAGGAGTTTTACGGTTCGGAAATATTATAATTTTAAGATAGTCCGAAAAACATCGCTTAATAGTTGTTAAGTGAAATTGCTACGGGGTTCGCCTTTAAGAAGCATTTATAACTTTCATCAAATAATCAATGGTTATGATAGATAAGAATGTAGTCGCAAAAACAATTCAAACTTATGAAGAAACTGCGGAAGATTATTACAAGACTCATTTTGATATTAATGAGATAAAGAATATTGCAGATTTTTTCATTCAGAATTTGAATGGGCAAAAAATTTTGGACATTGGTTGTGGTCCGGGCAGAGATGCAAAGTATTTTTCTGAACATGAATTAGATGTTACAGGAATTGATTTGACTTCAAGTTTCATAAAAATGGCTTCGAAAAATATGCCAAATGCCAAGTTTAAGCAGATGGATATGAGAAAACTTGATTTCCCAGAAACTACTTTTGATGGCATTTGGGCTTGTGCTTCATTTTTACATGTTCCAAAAGAAGATGCGAAAAATACTTTGCTCGGATTCAGAAAAATACTGAAACCTGCCGGACTTATTTATCTTTCTGTAAAAGCTGGAACAGAAGAAAAGTTTGTTCAAAAAGAGGAATACAAAGGACGAACAAAATTTTTTGCCTTCTATACTGAAGATGAATTCAAAAATCTGATTGA
>JAGWAC010000026.1 GCA_018302125.1 Candidatus Woesearchaeota archaeon
TTAATTGGAATTATAGCAATATTTGTCTGGTCTTCATCAATTAATGTCTTAATATCTCCCTCTCTTAAGTTTATTCTAGAAATTGGTTCAATTCTTCCTGTTTTGCTATTATATTTATTTGCCTCTCCACTTCCAGCATAGATTACCATATTTGGTATTGCATGACAGCCATCACTTTTTTCTATATAAAAAGGAGTTGCTGATATTTTTTCTCCCTTTTTCACAAAAATAATATTTCTTGTTTCTTTATTTTTAGAATCATAAAATGGTATTCTTTTATAACTTTCTTCTCTGCATTTTTCTCCAATTTGAAATCCTGGTTTTTCATCAACACCAAGTTCTAATTCAGGCTCAATATTACTATCTTCCAAAATATCTTCAATGCTTTTTTCTGTTCCTGTTCTAGTATCTGGAGTTTGCGGACTTGAAAATATAAAATTCCATATTGTAAACACAGCTGTAGTTGCCAAACAAACCTTTGCCCATGTTTCAACAACCTTCTCTAATTTATCTATTGTTTTTGTTAATCTGTCAATTAATTCCTGTGTTGAGTTTATTTTTTTATCAAGACTTCTTGGGGATAATTTAATAGCTCTCTTCTCAATAGGAATATTTAATGTAAATACAGTCTCAGTAACTCCTCTTGTAAAACCAGAAAGCAATGTTACTTCAACAGACTTACTTATTTCCACACTTTCTAATACTATCCCCCCCATGCAAAAACTAGAGCTTACGCTATCTGTAAAATCAGTTGTAGTTGGCAAAAGTACTTCTTCTGACAAATATCTTCTGTCTAAATTTCTTAAAGTTAAAATCTTTGTAACAATATCGCATTTTTTATTTCCAGAAACCAACACAAGATCAGGGTGACTAACTAATACTCTTCCAGGTAGAATATTCTCTAGTTTGCATACATTTTTAGGTGGCTTATCTTGTTCATTTAATGATTTACATTCTGAAGGTCCATTTGTTATCACACCTCCTAATTGCACTTCTTTTATAGCTCCTTCTCCCCCAGTTCTAAATAATGCTCTTGCTCTCTTGCCTTCTTTTATAGCCTCAACTCTAGAATTTGTTCCCCAATCTCTTTGAAGTTTTTGAAAACTATCTTCTAATTTTTTATCATCAATATTTATTGTTTTTTTATTTAGTTCTTTTATTTTTTCTAAATTAAATCCTTTTTCATCAAAAATTATTCTCTCTCCAGTGCCTTCTTTAATTAGCAATATATATTTTACTTTATTTTCTTCTTTACACTCTTCAAGTTTTGTATTTTCAGTCTCGCACTTTACAATAATCTGATCTGCTTTCCAATCCAAAACTCTTGTTCCTCTTACAAAAGTATGGTTTAATCCATCAATTATTATGTTGGCAGAATTTTCAGTTTCATCAATAATTTTATTTAATCTAACTCTTACCTGGTTTTCAGGCAAAGTGCTTCCTCTTACTAAAATTACAGGAGCAGAATCTCTTCCTAAATAAGCTGGAACCTGGCTAATGAATTTTCCTTCACTGTCATAAATTCTGAAACTGGCACTATTTCCAGTAACTTGTGTTAAAACAATATGTCCTTTCCCACCTAAAATATCAGCATTTGGATCATAAATTACATCCTGTAAAGAGGTTATAGGGGTTTCTTTCAATATTTTTGTTTGAGCTCCACCAATTAAACTAGAAGTTACATCAGCTTCATATTCTATTCTTGCCTTTAAATCAACTGAAACCTTGTCAGGAACTTTATGCTCTTTTTCTATTTTTCTTAATCTTAATTCAATATTTCCTATGTCTTGCCAGCTCCAAACTCTTGGTTCATAATACCTTACTCCTGCAGTGCTTGACTTGTTTCCTTTTACTTCAGTTATTGTAACTTTCTGTATTCTCGGCAAAGTTGTGCTTGAAGTTGGAGTTGCAGACAAGAAAGCATAAATAGGTACATTTTGCTCTTCCAGTATATTTGAAGTTAAAACAGTTGGCTCATATCTGTTAACAATAATATTTACTTCTGACAACTGTCCTTCTAAAAAATCTTCTCCAGATTCAGGAACAGTAGCACTTAAAAATCCTTCAGTTTCTTCTTTTCCAGATTCCTTTTTCTCAGCTTGTGCAAGAGTAAATGGCATACTAGCTATTAAAAAAATAAGCATTATTCCAATAATCCTTTTATTCAAATCTTGGTTTTTGTACATTTTTCTTTTCAAATGCCTTGTTTAATTGTGATAATGTAGTTGGTTTTCCAATATAGGGCGCAAAAAATACAATTTTATTTTTAGATAAATCAGATTCAGAAACTGAAAATTCAAATTCAGTATACCCTGAAATAATTTTGTTTACAGTAGTTGCAGGAATATTTGTCTTAACACATTTTTTTTCAGTCTGCCCGAATATTGCAGAAACAACTCCTTGCTTAGGAACATCAAAACAAGTTTCAATATTCCTTTCTCTTAATTCAAGGCCTTCTGGAAAATCTGAAATAACATAAACATTTGCTTTATAATCTCCAGTAATTAATTTCAACTTCTTCTGATCAGGATATAAAATAGTTTCAAAATTATCCTTTTCTTCTTCAGAAATTTGTATGTAAACTTGCTCATTTTCATTTACTTTTCCGCTTCCAGCTCTCTCAACTAAAACATCAACATTTAATTCTTTGTAAGGCTCCAAAAACAAAGTTGTAACTCCTTTTTCCAAAGTAGATATTATTTGTTTGCTTGGATGATACCCTTTCTTGGTTCCAATCAAAGCCCCATTCAGGCATTGAGGATATTTTTTAGTTAAAACAGCATCATTTAAAGAATTGAAACTGGTCTCTCCAATATAGCACAATTTGCTTATGCACTTATATTCAATTGTAACATCATCTAAATTATTATTTCTGATATCTTTTGTAAATACAGTTAATTCTTGTTTTCGTGCCTCGCAAATCCTGTTGTCAAAACCTTCAATAGATTTTCCTATGGTTGTGCTTTTTCTCGGTTCATTATTGTTTATTACAACTTGAGTTCCAAATTGGAAAGTATAGTCCTCTTTATTCAAGATAACTAAAACAGGATATTTTACATCCCAGATAAAATGATAAGTACTTGTGCAAACAAAACTCTCAGCCAATCCTCTTAAAGGCCCTAATCTTGATGTAACAGATTGTCCTTTCAATAAACCGCTTTCTTTCGGATTTACATCTATTTCCAAAGGCCAGTTTTCAGAATACAAAAAATTTACATCTAAATTTGAATCTTCTAAATTAGGATCTATTATAAAATAATTATTTTCTTGTTCACTTATTCTGTAATTTGTACCTTTAACTTTTAATACTTGTACATTGGCAGAAATAATCTTCTTAAAATCCTCTCTTACTTTATCAATTGTCCAGACAGGAGGAATGCAGTCATCTGTTGTTCCTGATAAAGGAATCTCATCATAAACAACCATCATAGTTATTGTTTTGTGTTCTAAAATATTCTCTGAATCTAGATTTTCAAATAGTTCTTTTGCTTTTTCATATAGATCTAATAAAGGAGCATTAATTCTCTGGGAAAATTTGTTTATGTCAAATTCAAAATCTTGGATTTTAATCTCAATAGGGAAATCCAATGAAAAGGAAACTTCATTTTTGTTTATAACTGAATTTGCTTTTAAGTTGCCTTGTTTTATCTGGTATTCTGGAAAGTCTTTGAAATTATTCAAGCAATTTACAACATCATTTTCAATAAAAGAGGAAAGCTGTCTTTCCATTTCTATTTTTGTTGGAACTTGCTTGAATTGTACTTTGTTTGGCTGCTCATAAAACCAGTAAGCTGCCTTGTTGTCTCCATAAATTGTTAGTGCATTTGAATCTAAGTTTAATTGGGTCAGGGCATAAGGATTTCTTGGTATATTTATATACCCCCCTTGCTGCCCTAATAGTTTCACCCCTTTTTCCCCAGTTTCTCTTAAACAAGAAAGAATAAAATTTTGGATTGGCCTAACTTTCTCAGGAACTATTATTGATTCTTCTAAATCTCTTTTCAGAATATTTTGGACAACATAATCTTTGGCGTAATAACCTATAATTACAGTAACTAAAGCTACTAAACCAACTATTACAAAAAATGTAACCTGTCCCTTTTTTTTCATTTTTTCTTTAGTTTTTCTTTTAATAATCCATTAATTATCTGCTGAATGGTTTTTTCTTCTATAGCACACACTATTTTCAGTTTCTTGTGAACTTCAGGCTCAATTTCTATGTTTACTCTTCCCATTTCTAAGTTATATAATTAATATAATAAAACTTAGTAATATAAGTTATTTTTAGATATATAAATGTTTTTATTTGTAAGAGAATATTAGAAAAATATAAAAAACACCAAATACTATTAAACCTCAATTGATAAATTAAGAAAATTAAATGCCTTTACATTAAGAATTTTAGGAGCTGTAATTGGTTCTATAGGTTTTTTACTATTAGCTTATCAAAAACAGATCTTAGGAAGAGTATTTATTGGTATAGGCTCTGTTTTAATTGCTGCTGGTGTTGGATAAAATACCAGGTTTTGAATTAGTTGGAATAATGCTTGTATGTGTTTCAATAATTTATTCTTTTTATAAAAAGAAAGATAATGTTGCCTTAAGCTTAATCATTGTTCTTTTAGTACTATTATATTTGCTTGAATATCTCGAACCTATTCCTACAAATTAATTTCTCTTAGAATTTAAGTTAAATAATGGGCCCACCCAGATTCGAATTCCCCAACTTAATTAAGTTTCTGGGGACCTCTTCCACGTTTTCCCAGTATTTTAAAATACTTCAAGGAAACGTCATGGCCATTGTCCACAAAAGGTTCTAGACTATGGGCCCGAAAAAAAAGCCTCGGGAGGGAGTTGCACCCACGACCTGCGGTTCATTCGGATTTAATAATAAAAATCGTACAAAACCGCTGCTATAAGCTACTAAGCTACCGAGGCAATAAAAAAATAGTTTAAAAGAAATTATATAAATCTTATTATTCGCTCACCAAAACCAATATAAACAATACCCAGCAAATTAAATTAATGAAAGTTGTTTTTTTAGGCCCTCCAGGAACAGGAAAAGGAACACAGGCAAAATCAATTTCTGAAATATTAAATATTCCCAATATCTCGACAGGAAATATATTTAGGCAGTTAGCTGAAGAAAATAATCCTTTGGGAATAGAAGCAAGAGACAAATATTGGGGTAAAGGGTGTTTAGTTCCTGATAATATAGTAACAGATTTAGTTAAAGAAAGAATACAAAATCCAGATTGTAAAAGTGGTTTTATTTTAGATGGTTTTCCAAGAACCTTAGCTCAGGCAAAATCATTGGATAAAATAACAAAAATAGACTTAGTTATTTTTATTTGCTCTTATGAAAAAGAGATAATAAGAAGATTTGAAAACAGATTACAGTGTAATAATTGTAACATTGTATATGGTTTAGAAAAAGAACCAAGAAAATCAGGATATTGTGATGAATGCCATAAAAAACTTGTTAAAAGACAAGACGATAATCCAGAGGTTCTAAAGCAAAGATTAAAAATATTTTATAAAAATATTAATCCTATTGTTAAATTTTATGAAGAAAAAGGAATTTTAGTTGAAGTTAATGGGGAACAAGAAATAGAAAAAGTAAAAGAAGAAATCCTAGGTAAAATGCAGTCTAAATAATCTAAAAAATTATATATCTATTATTAAGTTCATATTTAATGTTCAACAATAAAGAGATAGTGTTGGATTTTGTAAAAAGAGAAGGCCCTGTCTTACCAATACAAGTGGCTAAAAAGACAAATTCTAATACTATGTTTGCCGGCGCTATTTTGTCAGAATTAATTGCTCATAAATTAATAAAAATAAGCCATGCAAAAATAGGGGGCAGCCCAATATATTATGTAAACGGCCAGGAAGAAAAACTATCAATCCTTTATGATCATTTGCCTGGAAAAGAAAAAGAAGCATTTGTTTTATTAAAAAATAATAAGGTTTTATTAGATGAATCTCAGGAACCAGCTATAAGATTTGCATTAAGCCAGATAAAAGATTTCTCTGTTTCTTTTTTTGTAAACATAAAAAATACAAATATAAAAGCATGGAAATGGCATCTGATTTCTGAAGAAGAAGCAATCCAAATTGTAAAAAACTTATTTAAAGAGCAGATAATAGGAGTTAAAGAAAACCCCCTAGAACAGAAAATAGAAAAATCTGAAAAGGAAATTCAAAAACCTCTTGAAATAAAGAAGCCCAAGGAAAAAAGCTGGTTTTTTGAGAATGTTTATTCTTTTTTGGAAAAAAATAAAGTCTCTGTTTTAAATGAAGAAATAATAAGAAAAAACAAGGAAATAAATCTGACTGCAAAGATTCATTCTTCTTTAGGGGAGTTGATTTATCTGATTAAGGCAACTGATAAAAAATCTTTAAATGAAAAAGATATAATCTATGCCTTTAATCATGGGAATTTAAAGAAAATGCCAGTTATACTTTTAAGCAGGGGAAAATTAAGTAGAAAAGCAGAAAAATACATAAATGAAAACTTAAAAGGATATTTAACTTTCAAGACTTTAGAATAATTTGTGAACTGCTCATATTCGTAATTCATCTCAAGTTCATAAGATCTAGTTTTCTCAGAAAGAATTATATAATATCTTTCTAACCTAAACATATGAATACTTATTTATTTGTTTTGGGGAGAGATAAAAATCTATCTTTATTGGAATTAGTTTCATATCTTCAAAGAAAAGAATTTAACTATAAGATAATCAGAATTACAGATACTTATGCAGAAATTCATGTCCAAAACTTTAACCCAAATAAGTCAATAAAAGAATTAGGAGGAATAGTAAAAATAGCTGAATTTTTTGATATAAATAAAATAAAAATTGATAAAAACAAAATTTTGTTTGGTTTAACCATTTTTTATAATGATATAAAATTAATAAGCCAGCTGTACGATTTATTTAAAAAAGAAAAAGTAAAGGCAATCCAGAAAAAACCAAGGGAAATCTTTTTTTCCCCGAAAGAATCTAGGAAATTGGATCTTGAATTATTTGTTTTTAAAAATAAAATAGCTAAAGTTGTAGTAAACTCAAATCCATCAGAATTTAAGGAAAGAGATGAGAAAAGACCTTATTTTGACAAATTAAAAGTAACATCTTTAAGATTAAGTAAAATCCTTGTAAATTTATCTCAGGTAAAAGAAGATGAAATCTTGTTGGATCCATTTGTTGGTGCAGGTTCTATTTTACAGGAAGCAATGTTAATGGGGATAAATGTAATTGGAACTGATATTGATAAACAATCAGTTGAAGGGGCAATAAAGAATCTTGGGTGGATAAAAAATAAGTATGGGATTAAAACAAATTTCAAGATTTATAATATTGATAATAAGGAAATAGACACTATCATAAGTAAAGTTGATTGTGTAGCAACTGAGCCTTATTTTGGGCCTTTTTTTCTGAAAATACCCAAATACGAAGAAGTAATAAAAATAATTGATGAAATAGAGAAAATATATTATTGTTTATTATTAAAATTAAAGAAAATTCTGCCAAAAAATAAACTGATAGTTTTTCCAGTTCCAGTATACAAAACAAATAAAGGCAGAATTACAATGGATTTTGAAAATATTGTAAAGGATCTTGGTTTTGAAATTTATTCGCCTCTAGATTCTGTTAAAATGCCTGTAAAATACAGTATAAAAGGTAATATTGTAGAAAAACTAATTTACATTTTAAAAAAATAACATTTATAAACTCACTAAAATAAGTTTTTTCTCCATGGGAAGAATAAAAACTTCTATGATCAAGAATCTGACTAAAAAGCTTTATGCAGCTAATAAGCCTTTGTTTAAAGAAGATTTTAATTCTAATAAATTAGTTTTAAATGAATTAATAAAAACAGAATCCAAAAAACTTAGAAATATTATAGCAGGTTATTTGACAAGATTAGTAAAACAAGAGAGATTAGAAGAATAACTCGGAGGCACAAAAAATGACGGAAAATCAGGAACTAAAAGATGAACACACAGTTTTCATAGGAGCAAAGCCTTTTATGAATTATGTTACTGGTGTTGTTATGCAGTTTACAACGCAAAAAGCATTAGAAGTTTTGATAAAAGCAAGAGGCAAGTTCATAACAAGAGCAGTTGATGTAGCAGAAGTTGCATCAAAGAGATTCTTGGAAGGCCAGATAAAAATCAAAGACATAAAAATTGACAGTGAAGGTTTCAAAAACAGGGACGGAAAAGATGTAAGAGTAAGTACAATAGACATTTCGCTTGTAAAAGTTTAATTCTTTTTATTTCTTTTTTAAGATATCAACTATAATATTAATAGATTTGCTAAAACCATAAAAAACTAATTTAAAATTAGTTAAGCTACCAAAATTTTAAATAACTGTAAAAAAAAGTGTATCTTAATTCCTTGCTAAAATTGTTTTTCTTTTTTCTTTTCAGATGAAATTCATTTTTTGATTAAATCTACTAATTCTTCTGCGCAGGATATTTCTGGAGTTACGACAAAATTAGCTCCAGCTTTCTTCATTTTTTTAATATATTCATCTTTATGTGATCTTGCAAATATTTTTAATTTCTTGTTAAGCTCCTTAGCAGTCAGAGTTATCATAATGTTTTTTTCAGATTCAGGTAAAACAGCCATTAAAGCACTAGCTTTTTTTATCCCGACATTTTCCAAAGTCTCTTCTTCTAAAGAGTCGCCTTCATAAACTAAATGTCCTTTTTTCCTAAGTTGATTTATATTAAACTCATTTTTTTCTATAACTACATAAGATTTCTTCTGTTTTTTCATTAGTTCGGCAACATGTTGCCCAACCCTTCCCCCGCCGCATATAATATAATGATTTTTTAATTTTTTAATTTGATTCATGATCCTGACCTCCTGAAAATTATTAATAAACTTGCTTTCAACTATGATATCAAAAGATTCCCACAAGGCAACCCAGAAAAAAACTACTCCAAATAAAGAGAGAAACATTTTTACTGTCTTTGCTCCACCATCTGTTTCCCCCTCATAAGTAAATGAGATAGTTTCTAATGTAATAATAAATCCTTCTTGCAAACTTACATCTTTTGTATAAGAAAACCCAATAGTCCCTAAACCTAAAATAAGAAAAATTAATAAACCTAAAATTATGATCCTTCTTTTACTGTCTAATCCCTCTTTTTTCAGCATCATTTATTTATTAATTAGTATAAATACTATATAAAGATTTTTAATAAAATTAAAGTAGGGAAAGCAAAATTATTTAAACAAATTTCAGTTTATTTAATCAAAAATGAAAACTATTTCAAGAGATACTCCTTTGTCTGAAATAACTCTGAGAAAATATGAAAAACCAGTAAACTTAGATCAGAGAGAATTGACAAGAAAATTATGTTTGTCAGTTGGTTTGTTGCAACCAGGTGACTCAAGAGATGTTGTTGTTGATATTCTCCATGTTTTGTTGCAAAATAAGGAAAAAGAACTGGATTCAGAGCAAATTAAAGAGGAAGTAATTAAATTTAGAAAAAAACAAAAATTACAATTAAAAGGTATAGCTTCATCTAATATAAGAAGACAGTTAAGAAGATTAAGGGGATTGTTCTTGGTAGAAAAAGTAAAAAATAATTATAGAATTACAGAATTTGAAACTCTTATAAATACTTTTGAAGAAAAGATAGAGCAGTTCTATTTAAAATCAATCTTGGAGAGAGTTAGGGAATATTTCAAGGCTATTAAATAATTTTTTTGATTTTTTCTAATAATTCATTCTTTTGTTTTCTGCTTGTATAAGTTTTCCCAAATCTGACTAAAATAGGATTTACACTTATCCAGTATTTTTTAGGAAATAATCTCTTTAAATCTTCTTCAACTTTGTGAGGATTTTTATTTTTGCTCCATCCAAGAAAATTTGAAATATAGTGAACATGGGTGTCTATTCCGAGACCCAGTTTTCCAATTTCAGATAAAAAAACATTAGCAGTTTTCCTTCCTACTCCAGGCAATTCAATCAATTCTTCAATAGATAAAGGAACTTCTCCTTTATATTTTTCATTTAAAATTTTAGCGCAATTCAAAACATTTTTAGATTTATTTTTATAAAAATTAACTGGTTTTATTATTTTAGCAATGTCACTTAATTTAGCTTTTGACAATTTTTCAATAGTGTAATATTTATTAAACAATTTTTCAGCAACAGGAATAGTAACTTCATCCCTGGTTCTTGCAGACATTATCGTTGCTATTAATATTTTCCAGGGTTTGTCCCATTCCTCAGCAGCCAGCCTCATTTTAATTCCTAATTTTTCAAGTTCTTTAAGCTGTTTTAGAATTTTTTTATCCATTTATTTGAATACAGAACCTTCTTCCTTGCTCCAGAATAATAAATCAAGCTCATCCATTGGTATATTCAATTTATTTGAAAATTCTTTAAATTTATTCTCAATTTCCAAATACTTCTTTTTTGTTAATGTTTTTGGTATTTCTTCAATAACTTTTTGTTCAAATAAATTCTTTAAAATATGTCTGTCTAATATTGCCAAATCTCTTTCTCCAATATTCCTCAAGAAATGTCCTGATTCTTTATAAGAAATTCCCTTTATATTTTCAATTAGCCATTCTCTCATCTGAAAAGCATTTAATTTTCTTAAATTTTCAATAATTTCCTTGTATTTATTTTTTGCCTCAATTAAATACTTTGATTTATTATTTTGAAATCTTGTTCTTCCAATTAAAAAAGGTAAGGGATTAATCTCTTTATGTAGAAAATCATTTTTCTTTAAATCCTCAATAGCTTTCCAGCATAATTTTGCTTTGCTTTGGGGTGTCAAAATGCAAAAGCATAATTCATAAAACAAATCCTCTTCTTTTTCTATTTTTTTAAAGTCATCAAGTCTTTGTTTTATAATTTCCTTTTTTTCCTGATAAAAATTAATTAAGTCCATATTCGATTAAAAGATTACTTGTTTAATAAATTATTTACTTCATGCCAAGTGCTGACTCTCGTTATATTCCTATTTAAATTAGCATTTTTATTCCATGGCTGGTTAAATAATAAGACATTGACTCCAAGTTCAGCTAAAGACAAGGCAGAAATAGCATCATCCTCAATAGAGAAACTGCAATTCAATTTTTTGCATAATTCAAATTTCCTTGGTCCCTTTTCTTCTCCAGCTCTGGGATATTGATTGATTAGATAAATCTCTAAAAAGCAGTTTGGAAAATATTTTTCTATCCACTTTTTTGTCCCTTCAAGTAAATTTAATGGCCTTCCAGAAATTAAAATTAATTCATTATTTTTTGCTAAATTTGAAATTATTTTTTGTGAATTTTTAACTGGTTTTATTTTATTAAAAAAATTGCTTTTTTCAAATTCCCTGAAGAAATCTTTATCTTTTTTCATCAAACTACAAATTATTTTATTATAAGCATGATCATTTAATTCTTCTTTATTTATCTTAAACTTGTATTTATGGATCATAAAATCAATAAAAGTAGAGGTAGTGTCAGCAATTGTATCATCAATATCAACATGAATTCTTGCCATCATTTATCAAGGAATATCCTGCTTGCAACAGGTTCTTGTTGTTTATTGTATTTTGATTCTTTTCTTTTATTGTATGGTGTTTCTGAAGGTGAACTTAAAGTGTCAAATGTTAATCTGCACACCCTTGACCCTGGCCACAAGCTTACAGGAATTTTTGAAATATTTGCAATTTCTAAAGTCAAAAGTCCTTCAAACCCAGGATCTACACTTCCAGCAGTTGAATGAATAACAACACCTAACCTTCCTAAAGAACTTCTTCCATCTAGTCTTCCAACCAAATCTTCTGGCATTTTTACATATTCTTTGGTTGATCCTAAAACAAATTCCCCAGGATGTAAAATAAAAGGTTCAGAATCCTTTTTTTCAATAGTCTCCATCATGTCAGCTGGGATGCTTTCTTTTGTGTCTATGTGTGTTACTTGTGTTGTCTTAAATACTTTGAATTTGTTTCCTAACTTTAAGTCTACAGAAGCTAATGTAATCAGATTTAAATCTACTCCATCAATTACTAAAGAACCATCCATAATCCTTTTTTTTATATCCCTATCGCTTAATACAGCCATTTCACCTTGTCTTTAAATTATTCAATATATTTGCTAATTGGTTTTTGCTTTGTTTTAATAAATTTATATCTTCTCTGCTAGTATTATTTTCAACAACAAGTTTTATTTCTTCTTTAGGTTCATTTTCTATCTTTAAAGGTTTTAATTCTAGTTTGTTATCCTGCGTATAATGCAAATTTAATTTAATTGCAATTTCAGCCTTCATTAATTCTAGTCCAATATCTAAAGCATGTGGAACTAAGGAAATTATATTTTCTTTTACTAAAACATCTCTCATTTGTTCAGCAGATTTTGCTTTGTAAATTCCTAAAGTCTCCCTTGTAGTTGAGGTATGCTCAACAACAATTTCATCATCTTCTGTATTGATAATTAAATTCCCTCTCGGATCAAATTCAGATAATAATCCAGCATATCTGGGCAAATACATGTTAACTATTTTCTGGCACCTTTCCCAAGAATCATCATAAATATGTGCTGATTGTGATAAAATAACTAAATTTCCTAGTCTTAAATTAATTTCCTCACCTTTAGCTTTTATTCCATCTTCAACTAGTTTTCTTATTTCTTCTTGTAAAACTCTTAAAGCTAGGGCATTTTCAGGATATCCTTCAAACATATCATGGCTTCTAAATATGCAAGTCATAAATAATTTATTATTATTTATTCTAATCCAAATATGATTTAGGCAAGGACTTCCTCCTAATGTTAAATCTTTAACAGTATCCCATAAACTAATTACAACTGCCCTTGATACTGGTTCTCTAATTAATTTTTCAACAGCTCCATTAACCTGGTCAATACCAAACCAGCTTCTCATTCTGCTTCCATAAGTATATTCACTTTTAGTTGTTCCACCAGGTAAATCTTTTGTCATCCTAGGTATATACTCATTAACATGCTGTTTATCAGATGGGAAAAATTCAGGAACAATTAAATTATTTGGATCCTCATCAGAAATAACAGACATTAAATTAATAATTTCTTTTTGCATGTCGTCATAATGAGTTCCAGATTCCTTGCCAAATTTTAAAATAGTATCCAGAATTTTTAGCCAGGCTTCTGCAACTGTTTTTCCTCTTACAACATAACCAATATATTCACCAGTATATTTCTTGACTTGTTCTTCTTTTTTAATAAATACAAATTTCTCTCTTGTTTTTTGTGGGGCAGTAATTGTGCTAAAATCAAATGTCGAAAGATCAGGAACTTTAATTAAAGTAACAGTTTCTCTGATTAAATTCAAGGTTTCTTCAGGAATGTCCAAGTCAATATATCCCTCATATTCAGAATTTACCCTCCAGCAGGGTTTCTCAGTTGTGTCTGTTTTTCCTTGAAAAAACCCCTTCTCAAAAAAATCTTTTAATACAATTCCAGATTTTGAAAAATCAACTCCTGTTAATAAAAGAACAGTTATTTGGGAATTAGCTAATAAATTTCTTATTAATAAATCAAGACCCCTTTCAGCACTGTATAAAGGACCTAAAACACAATATTTGCTAGAATCTATTTTTTGAGCTAATTCTTTGGGTTTAGTCCATAAAGTTACAATGCCAATATTGCTCTCAGGATTGCCATAAATTAATCTAGTTGCTTTGTAAAGCGCTTGAAACAAATAATATCACCACAAATTTATTTTTACTTTTTCATATATAAAGATTTATATCTTTTATAGTGAGTTTTTTAAATTATTCTCACTTTAACGTGCTGACATGGAATTATCTGATAAAATACAATATCCATTTGAATCTGTTCCAATTGGATATTATCTTCAAAATTTCTCTCGCTTGCCAAGAACTCAATTAAGTTCTATGATGTATATTGATGTATATGGATGTATATGGATGTATATTGATGTATATGGATGTATATAATGTATTATAATGTATATTTATAAATAAAAGAATTTTAGTATTTTTGTGCCGATAAAGGTAAGCGAACTAGAGAAGATCTCTGGAAAAAACTCAATTAGATCGAAAATTCTTGAATTTTTAAGAAAAAACTCAAGTCTGGCCTTTACTTTAAACGAGATTTACAATCACTTTTTAGATCTGGACAAAAAAGAGCACAATTTGTACCAGTTAAAAAAACAAATTTTCTACAGAATGGTCTACAATTATCTGAGGGATTTTGCGATTAAAGAAATTATAGTCCACAAGGGAAATTACTATTTTTACAAAAAAAATGAAAAAGAGAAATAAACTAAAAAAATCAATTGATAAACTTGGAAAGGAAAATATATCTAGAATTATATCCTTATTATTCTTAGTTTTGTTTTCTTTGACTTACTTTTATTTAGATGCTGCTATAACTGGTTTTTCAGTCTTAGATTCAGCCGTAATATTCGAATCAAATAATACTATAATTTTAGATCAGAATATTTCTAGTTTAAGATTATCAGGTACTCTGGAAGGAAATGGTTCAGCTAAAGTTTACTTAAATAATTATTTGGTGCTGGATACAGAATTATTGGGGTTAAGTCAGAACAGGATAATTAGTCAGACTGGTGAGAATTTAAATAATACTACGTCTGACATATTTTCAATTCAGCCAGTATCTAAAAATAGTAGTTTTGAATTTAGTGATATCTGCATTGAAACATGCCAAAATATAGAAGCTGTAAATTCAAGCTTAATTATTGAAATAAATGGAGATTTAATTCTTACAATCTCTGAATTTAATTATACCTTGATATCGCCAGAATTATCTCAGATCGTGGAAGAAAACAAGTCAGAAAAACATGAACAAACTGAAAAAGAGGAATTAATACAACTTAAAGCAGAGATAAACAAGCCAGTTGAATGGAAATTAATTACTAAGAACAAGTCTATTGAATTACCTCTAGAGTCTATAAACATAAA
>JAGWAC010000022.1 GCA_018302125.1 Candidatus Woesearchaeota archaeon
TATAGCCTTAGTGATAAAGAAATCCTTAATTTAGCAAATAAAGAGGAGCGCATTCTTATAACTTATGATACTGATTTTGAGCGCAATTCTTCCTTAAAAAGTATAAAACATTGTGGTATAATTCTCTTAAGGTTTAGAAATCAATCAACTAAAAATGTTTTAAATGTATTATTATTCACATTAAAATCAAAAACTGCCAAAAAATTCCCAAATAATTTTGTAATTATTTCTGAAATAGAGATTATTGTAAATAGGATAAAAAAATAATTTATGGTAAAAGATAAAACTAAAGAACATATTGAATGGCTTGAAAATACAATAAACGAAACATATGGCTCTAAGTGCCCTGATTATGTTAAAGAGTGTTGGTGTTGTAAAGCTTGGGAATTTTTTGATGAGATAAAGAATTATTGTTTACCTACTTGTGACTGGAAAGGAAAATGCAAAAATAAAGCTTTTAGAGAAATATATCATAAAAAATGGTGGTCTTATCTTTGTAAAAAACATTTCTTACAGGAACAAAGAACTTTTAAGAAGAAAGGCAGAAAATTAGCCCGGTCTGGACTTAGAGATTTTGAAAAAGTTAGAAATTAGCAAAAGGCGATAAAATTAAAGCATATAATTTGTTAGCTTCTGAAGATTTCTATTGAAACTTTAATTATCTATGAGCGCTGTAATTATTAGGGATTACATTTATTACTAATGACTTATTTTTAGGGATTACATTATTACCAGTGTTTAAAAATTGTATTCCATGTTTTTAAGATTTGAGTTGAAATAAACATAACCAAAGGCTTAAACTCATCTGTTATTTCTAATAGCCCTATCTTGTCAGCCTTGGACAAAACATCATAATATCTCTTTCTCTGTTTATTACTAATGATAATTGGTGGGATGTTATTCTTAAAAAATATGAAGTTCATTAACATTCTTCCTGTCCTGCCATTCCCATCATAAAAAGGATGGATTTTTTCAAATTTGTGGTGAAATAGAGAAGCAAGAATAACTGGATTTAATTTATCTTTGTTCTTATTATACCATCTTATTAAAAGATTCATATCTATGCGAACATATTGAAAAGGCGTTGATTTAAAGCTAGCACCGATTACTCTAACATTGCTTAATCTATATCCCTTCCTTTCATCAATATTATTCATCAATTTATCATGAACCAGAATTATCGTTTCATTTGTAATTGGTAAATTTTCATTATATAAATAATAAAAAACATCCCTTGAATTTAAGTGATCATTTATTTCTCTTAATGTTCTTCCTTGTGGGGTTATTCCTTTGTTCAAAAGCAGATCTGTTTCTTTTAATGTTAATGTATTTCCTTCTATAGCATTTGTATTGTAAACAAAATATGTTAAAAAATCATCAAACATGTCTTTTTTTGTTTTCTCATCTAAATTCTCAAGTTTTAAAGAAAATTGTTTTTTAATTTCTTCAATTTTCTCTTTGTCTTTTTTAGACAAAAGTATGTTCCAATCTTTTACTTCAAATAATTCTTTTTTTATATTTTCCAATTTTTCCTTGTTGAATTCTTTTTTTATATTTTCAATTTTCTCTTTGTCTTTTTTATTTCCTATATAAGCTATAGTCTTTGTTTTTACTTTGTTTCCTAAGCGAAAACTCTGCTTAAAGTAATAATATTTTTTCCCATTTATTATCTTTTTCTCAATAAACATAATTTATTTAGGGATTACATATTTATAAACTTTTCTAGTTTAGGGATTACATAACTTTCAACTAAACTTTATTTGATAATTATAAGGCAATCACAATAATTTATTTAAATAACGAGCTATTACATAATATTTAACAAGGCAATAAAAATCCCATTAATTGGTTATCAATGGTATTCTATCCGGCGGGAGCAGATTATCTTTTTGATGAATTAAAATTAATCTTATAAATATATACGTCTACATAGAAACATTTATAAATTATGTAGACGTATAATGCTTATGGTTTATACTGAAATTAAAGAAAGAAATGGAAAAAAGTATTATTATAGAGTTCTCTCTGTCAGAAAAGGGAACAAAATTTCTAAAAACAGAAAATATCTGGGCGTTAACTTATCTAAAGAAGCCTTATTTCTGAAAAAGAAAGAGTCAGACAACGTATTTAATTTAATGAGAAAAAATAAGAAAAAAGAGGTTATAGAAAAATTAAAACCTAAAATAATAGAAATTTTAAAGAAAAATAATATAAAAAGAGCAGGCATATTTGGAAGTTATGCTCGGGGAGAACAAAAGAAAAATAGTGACATAGACATTCTTGTCGAACCTGCAAAAAATATGGGATTTAAGTTTGCCGGTCTTGAAATCCAATTAACAAAAGCATTAAGGAAAAAAGTTGATTTAGTTAGTTATAATGGAATAAGTAATTATTTAAAAGAAAAAATTTTAAGTCAAGAGATAAGAATAATATGAATAATAAAGATGATCTTGTTTTTATTAAGCATATCTTAGACAGCATAGATGCAATAAAAGAGTTTTCTAAAAATATCCCTAAAGAAGAATTAATTTCTAATAGGTTAAAGCAGAGTGCGATAGTTCGAGAAATAGAAATTATTGGAGAGGCTGTTAAAAATATCTCTGAGAATCTTAAGAACAAAAATCGAAAAATTGAATGGGAAGAGATTACTGGTACAAGGGACAAAATGATTCATCACTATTTTGGTGTTGATTTAAATATTATTTGGGAGATAATCAGAAAAGACTTGCCTATTTTAGAAAAACAAATACTAAGTATAAAGAAAAAATTGGATAAATAATTCTTCTGAAATAAATGCTCCAAGTAAGTTCGGCGAGAACAGATATATTTTGTTATATGCTCTTTTTTAAGAAATTTTTAAAAAGAAAATATTGGTACTGTAGTTCCAAATCATCCATAATTAAAATTAGACACATTAAAAAATGTTCTTGAATTGGCTAAAATTAAAGAAGAAGATTTTGCTAAATACCAATAATATAATAAGAAAAAAATAAAAATCACATTTTATTCTTTCTTAATATCTTCTAAACAAATTTCTAAACCGCCCAAGGTAGTTTCTACAGATTTACCACTAACCTTTGTTAAAATATATGGTATTTCATTTGTAACTGACTCAGATTTTCCATGATCGCTTACATGTTCGGTTTCTCTTCTTACTCTTAAAGTTTCTGTTGTTTTTTTACCATTTGGCCATTTAATTCTAACTTTTTGGCCATCACAGAACTTTAATTTTTTTCCTACCTTATCATATAGTAACGGAGATTGGGTTTTTAAATCTTTAAAGTCTTGCTCAGTTAAATAAAAGCGATATCCCCATGAACCAGCTTCGTATATTTTAGTGTAATTTGACGTTTTATACCTCCACTTCAAATAACATAACTTTTTGATAAAAAGAAGAGAGAGATATATACTTTTCCATTATATATTTTACATACTATAGTTTATCCTAAATCGCTCTTTTGACAATTAGCTTTAAAAACTCTTAATTTTAACCAGAAAACAATGGCAGAAAAAAGAGATTCTCCTTATATTTGGGTAACTTGGTTAGCAAAAATTATGTCTGGGGATATAACTTGCCAATGGCAAGGGTGGTTTCTAACTCAAAATAAATTAACTAAAAAACAACCAAATAATTTTGATTTAGCTGATTGGAAGATTAATCATACCAAAATGCTAACTGAACTTAAAGAAAAATTAATTAAAGATAAATATATGCCTATACTTGAAAAGCCTATTAAATATAATATTCCAAATTCAGATGCAGTTATATGCGGTAAACCAGATTGTGTTATAGAAAACAAAGATACAGTAATAGTATATGATTGCAAAACTGGAAAAGAGAGGGATTCTGATCAAGTTCAAATAAAGTTATATATGTATCTTTTATCAAAAGGGGAATTTAGTGAAAAGAAAATTAAAGGTGTAGTTTTATACAAAGATAAAGAAATTGAGATAAAAGATCTGCCTGAAAATTTTGAAGAAAACTTCAATTTTTTTGTTGATAGGCTAATTTCTGCAGAACCTTCAACAAAAAATCCTGGTGATGATTGTAGGTTTTGTGACATAATAAAAGATGATTGTCCAGAAAGAGTATAGTATATATCTTCTAATCCTTAGGTTAAGTTCTTTATTAATCTACTTTGTTACAGTATCTCCGAAGGTTAATTCTTCAAAACCATTATAATATAAATTAAAAAATTCTCTTTGAATTAATAGGTTGTCCACTAAAAGAAAGCTTGATTTCCCCAGGCTTGTTTAAAACAGCTATATTATTTTCTTAATTTACAATATTTAAACTTACTTTTTTATTTACTTAATAATGATAACAAATGCTTTTTAAATAAACTTAAAACCTAAATTTATAAATGAAGAGAAGCTCAAGACGTTGGAAGAAAAAGGGTCAGATGAGATGGAAATGGCAACGTAAAAGGATGAGAAGAGAAAAGAGAAGAAGACAGGCTAAATAAGAACCTTAGGTTCTTATGATCTCCTAAAAAGAGTTTATGGAAAATTAAGAAAATCCTTAAGATTTTTGAAAAATTATTTAAAGTATTAATATTTACATTAATAAAAAAATGGTGAATAATGAGGCATATTTCTGAAAGAGAATCTGATTTGCCAGATTCTGTAATTGGGGAATTAATCAAGATTGCACAAGAAGACAAAAGCATAATTTCAATGGGTGCAGGGCAACCTGACTTTAAAACACCGAAACCAATTTTAGATTATGCGAAAAAAGTTATTAATAAATCAACTGCTTACTCTAATCCACAAGGTGTTTTAGAATTAAGAGAAGCTATTGCCAGAAAATTAAAAAAAGAAAACAAAATCAGTTATGCAGATCCAAAAAATATAGTTGTTACTGCTGGAAGCCAGGAATCTATTTTTATGACTTTAGCCAGTACAATTGATCCTGGCGAACAAGTAATAATTCCCAATCCAGGATATTTGGCTTATGTTCCTGCTGTTGAATTGTTAAATGGCAGTATAGCTTATGTAAGATTAAGAGAAGAAGATGGTTTTGAAATTGATCCTGAAAAAATAAAAGAAGTTATTGACAAGAAGAAAACAAAGGTCTTGATTTTAAATTCTCCTGCAAATCCAACAGGAAATGTCTTAAGCAAAAAAATTTTGGAAAAAATTTCTGATATTGTTGTTGAAAACGATATATATGCTATTAGTGATGAGGCTTATGAAAAACTCGTTTATGATAAAAAACACATATCTATTGGAAGCTTAAATGGTATGGAAGAATATATAATTACTGTGCAGAGTTTTTCAAAAAGTTTTGCTATGTGCGGTTTTAGACTTGGATATGCCTGCGGCCCTAAAAAAATCATTGATGCTATTACAAAAAGCGGGCATTATGTTACATTATGCCCCCCTCATATTTCACAATTATTGGGAGTAAAGGCTTTACAGATTTCAAATAAATATGTTGAACATATGAGAAGAGAATATGACAGAAGAAGAAAATATATTGTGCCTAGATTAAATAAAATGGGGTTAAAAACTGCAATGCCATATGGCGCTTTTTATGCTTTTTCAAATATCAAACACTTAAGCAATAACAGCTATAAATTTGCAAAAGAAATTTTGGAAAAGACTAAAGTAGCTGTTGTTCCTGGAACTGAATTTGGAAGTTATGGAGAGGGATATATAAGATTTAGTTATGCAACTGATTTAAATTTCATAAAAAAAGGTTTAGACAGGATTGAAAATTATCTAAAAAAGAATTATTAAAATGAAAATTGTTATTGCCTTGGGCGGCAATGCCCTAATAAAAAGAAATGAAAAAGAGACTTATGAAAATTTATTAAAAAATATTAAGAAAACTTGTTCTAAAATAAACAATATAATTAAAAATAATAAAACAGTAATAACGTTTGGGAATGGGCCTGAGGTGGGAAACTTATTATTACAAAATGAAATAGCAAGAAAACAAGTTCCTATGATGCCTTTGCATGTTTTAGATGCTGAAACAGAGGGATTGATTGGGTATATGTTACAAGAGGAGCTAATTAATAAATTACGAAAAAATACTGCAACTATTATTACACAGGTTTTAGTTTCTAAAAAAGATAAAGCCTTTCAAAACCCTACAAAATTTATTGGTCCTTTTTATACAAAAAAAGAAGCTAAAAAATTAGAAAATAAATTTATTATTAAAAAAGATTCTAATAGAGGCTATAGAAGAGTTGTTCCAAGTCCCAAACCAATTAGAATAATTGAATCAAATATCATAAACGAATTAGTTAATAAAAATTACATTGTGATTGCAGCTGGAGGTGGAGGAGTTCCTGTTGTTTTAAAGAATAAAAAATTAATAGGTGTTGAGTGTGTTGTTGACAAGGATTTAAGCTCTAGTGTTTTAGGAAAAGAAATTAGGGCTGATTTATTATTAATATTGACTGATGTTGATAGAGTTTATTTGAACTATGGCAAACAAAATAAAAAAGCATTAAGAAGATTAAGTGTTGAAGAAGCTAAAAAATATTTAAGAGAAGGTCAATTTCCAGGCGGATCTATGGGACCTAAAATAGAGGCAGCTATTAATTTTTTAGAGATTGGTGGAAAAAGAGTAATCATTACTAGTATAGAAAATGCTGAAAAGGCGTTAAATGGGAAAGCAGGAACTTTAATTAAAAAATAACTTATCTTTTTAGTAATTTTAAAAGGATTGCTTTTTCTGTATAAAGCCTGTTTTTTGCTTGTTGCAAAATAATGCTCCGTTTTCCATCAATTACATCATCAGTGACTTCTTCCCCTCTTGTTGCTGGAAGACAATGCATAAACAAAGCATGTTTTTTAGCATGATTCATTAAAGTCTTATTTACTTGATATGCCATTAATACTTTTAATCTTCTTTTCTTTTCATTTTCTTTAATATGATAAGACATGAACGAATCAGTATAAACAATATCCGCATTTTTAACAGCTTCTTTGGGATTATTATAAATATTCATAAAGCATTTATTTGTTTTCGCAAGTTTTTTACTTTCTTTTAGAACTTTTGGCAATGGCGAGAATTCCTTATTGTTTGGACAACCTATATTAATATTGATTCCGAGTTTGCTACATCCATACATTAAAGAATGTGTTACATTATTATTACTGTCACCTAAATAAGCCAATGTCAAATCTTTTAGATTTCCTTTTTTCTCAAAAATTGTCATTAAGTCACCTAAAATCTGGCAAGGATGCTCAAAATTATCCATTGCATTTATTATTGGTATTGTGGAGTTTTTAGCAAACTTAAGAAGCTCTTCATGACTGTATATTCTTAAAGCAGCTATATCACAATATTGACTTATTACTTTTGCAACATCCTCTAATGTTTCTTTTCCAATTTTCCAAGGCGATGTTTCTGTATGATAGTCAATAGCTTCTCCACCCATCTGAAAAATTGCAGTTTCAAAAGATATTTCTGTCCTCAGGGATGGGGCTTCGAAAAACAACAATAATGTTTTTTCATACAAACTATTAGAGTATTTTTTAGGAGTTTTCTTTATGTCTATTGCTAATTTTATTAAAGAGAGTATTTCTTTTTTACTTAAATCCCTTATTCCTAGAATATGATGAACCATTAATTATAAGCTAATATTTAGATATATAAAAAAGTTTATATTTGCAGATTTTTACAGATAAGTTGGTGATAGCATTAAGAAAAAAACAATTATCAAATAAAACCTTTCTTCTTTAAAATAATTTCTAATTTTTTAACACTTTCATTATCTAATTCATAATTAATATTAATTATTGGTTTGTTGACTTTTAAAATATTTTTAAGATTAACAGGGCTTCCATCTATAACAACATCACAATCAGCTCTGTTTATTGTATCTTGTAAATCCTTTATCTGTTCTTTAGAATATCCCATAGCAGGTAGTTCTTTTTCTAAATGTTTATACTTTTCAAAAGTTTCTTTTATACTTCCAACAGCATATTTTTTTGCATTAACAATTTCCTTAGCTCCATATTTCTTTGCTGCAAGAGTGGCAGCACCAAATTTCATTCCACCATGTGTAATTGTCGGACCATCCGCAATCAACAATACTCTTTTATTTTTAATTAATTCTGGTTTATCAGCAGATATTTCAGATTTAGCCTTAATTATTATTGCCTTTTGATTATATTTTTTGATATTATTTTCAACAATTTTTATATTTTCTTTAGAGGCAGAGTCAATTTTATTTATTATAATAACATCAGCCATTAATAAATTTACAAAACCAGGATAATAAGTTATCTCATGTCCAGCTCTGTGTGGATCTGCAACAACAATTTTTAAATCTGGCTTAAAAAACTCCAGGTCGTTGTTTCCACCGTCCCATTCTATAATATCAGCTTCTTTTTCCATTTGTCTTAAAATTTTCTCATAATCTACTCCTGCATAAACTGGGATAAGTATTTTAATCCAAGGTTCATATTCTTCTCTTTCTTCAATAGTTGTTTCATATTTTTTTAAATCATCAAAAGAAGCAAATCTTTCAACAACCTGTTTCATTAAATCAGAGTTATAAGGCATCGGGTGACGAGCTATTCCAATCTTCTTATTGTGCTTTCTTAATATTAAACCTATAGCTCTAGAAGTCTGAGATTTTCCAGCACCAGTTCTAACTGCACATACTGAAATTACTCTCTTCTTTGATTTTAACATAGTATCATTTGGACCTAATAATCTAAAAGAAGCACCATTTGCTAGAACAATAGAGGCTTTTTCCATAACTTCTTGGTGACTTAAATCAGAATAAGCTAAAACTACCTCATCAATTTTAAATTTTTTAATTAGATTAGATAGTTCTTTTTCGCTATAAATTGGAATATCTTTTTTGTATAGTTTTCCAGCTAATTCTTTGGGAAATTTTCTTTTCTCAATTCCTGGAATTTGTGCTGCAGTAAAACAAATTACTTCGTATGCTGGATTATCCTTGAAATAAACAAGGAAATTATGGAACTCGCGGAAATTTCAATTCTATCGCGACCTCCGGCACCTGCGCACAAAATTCTTCTTTTTTTATTTATCAAACAAATCACTTCTTTTTAAAACTGTATATATTCTTCTTGGATGAATTCCTATATTAAATTCTTTTAATATTTCAAAAAGTATATCTTTTGGTTTATAACCATTTTCATTTAACGTACGTGTTTAGCTAGTCCTATAAGTGTAAAATTCTGTGTTTATGAGGTGTGCATTTTTGATGAAAAAAATTAAAATGTAATTATAAGCCTCATATCACCAAAGTAATTTTTCGGAGCTAAACATGTACAAAAAACGCAAATTTATTTAATCTATTTATTTTGTTAATACTTATGAAAGCAAAAGAAATTGCAATGGTTATTGGAATAGCAATTTTAACTTCATTTTTCTTTGGGTTATTTGTAGATGCTTTATATGAAAAACCAGATTATCAAGATTTTTGTCCAGATAGAAAAGAATTTCCAAGACCTTATTCAGCTGATTGTAAATCACTTGTTATAAGATCAGAACAAACAGAGATTGATAAGTGTTATCAAGAAGGAGGATTTTCTGAATTTAATTATGATGAGAAAGGATGTGAGACTGGATTTAAGGAATGTAATTTCTGTGATAAAAAATTTCAAGATACCCAGGCAAAATATAATAGAAATGTTTTCTTTATTATAGCACCAATTGGGGTAGTTTTGCTTATTACAGGATTGTTTTTAATGTATGAGGTTATAGGGACAGGATTAATGTTTTCAGGGATTTTGTTGATTGCTTATGCTACTATGGTTTATTCTTCTGACATGACCAAATGGCTGAGGGTTTTGGTTGTTTTTATAGAGCTGGTTTTATTAATACTTGTAAGTGTAAGGAAATTAAAAAAATAGATTAAGATCCGATAAAAACTTCTTCACCTTCTACTAGTACTTTGTAGGTGTTTAATTTTCCAATTCCAGGCATTATATTTTGGCCTGTCTTTACATCAAACTGCCAACCGTGCCAAGGACAATTAACATTATTTCCTTCTAAAAAACCTTCTGATAATGGACCGCCTCTATGTGGACAGATGTTTTCTATTGCAAAAAACTCTCCTTTTATATTAAACAAGGCTAATTCTTTTCCATTTACATTTACTAATTTGCCTTGGTCTTCTTTGACTTCTGATTTATTTGCTACTTTTACCTTTGCCATTTTAATACATAAATACAAGTGTGAAAAGTTTTTTAAAGTTTTTGGTTATTCAAGTAGATTTATGGAAAAAGATATTTTAAATTTTATATTTGAAGTTGGACAGCTTAAAAAAGTAAAGAGAGAGGGCTGGAGATTAATTGGCATGGACAACTTAGAAAGTGTTGCTGACCATACTTTAAGAGCAAGTCAGATAGGTTTTATTTTAGCTAAACTAGAAAACTACGAAAATCCATTAGAAGTCTGCACTATGGTAGTTTTTCACGACATAGGAGAGTGCAGAATTGGAGATATTCATAGAGTTGCAAACAGATATATAAATGTGGATGAAGAAATAGCAGTGAAAGAGCAAACTGAAAAATTGGGAGAAATTGGGAGAGATATTTTCAATATGTGGAAGCAAGTAGAAGATAGAAATACTAAAGCAGGAATAATTGCAAAAGAAGCTGATATGCTCGAATTAGCTATAACTGCAAAAGAAAATATAGAGAAAGGATATTCTTATGCTCAAGACTGGATAAATAATATTTCTAAAGCTTTGTTAACAGAATCTGGAAAAAAATTGTTAAATGAATTAAAGAATGCTGATTCTAATAAATGGTGGCAGGGATTGAAAAAGTTAAAATATAGTTAAATAAAAACTTCTATTATTTTTGCATTTACTTTATGATCTTTTCAACTTCTTTTAAGATTAAATAGGCAAGTAACCTCACTCTTTAGGTCTGAGTAGTTTACACATCTGTCTATGATTATTTTTTATTAAAACAAAAACTATTTAAAATTCGGGCTATTAAGTTTATTTAAAAGAGGTGATAAGTTTTTGGGTATTTATAATAATTATATAGATGGGAAATTTATCAGTTCTGAATCTAAAAAAACTTTTCCGAGTATAAACCCAAGCAATGAAAAAGTATTGGGGTATTTTCAAGAAAGCAATAAAAAAGATTTAGATAATGCTGTGAAAAGTGCATGGAAAGGATATAAATTATGGAATAATGTACCCGCACCAAAAAGGGGGGATATTTTACTGAATATTTCTAAATTATTAAAGGAAAATAAAGAGAGATTAAGCAAAATTTTAACAATGGAAATGGGAAAAATAATCTCAGAAGCTAGAGGAGATGTGCAGGAAGCTATTGATGTTTTTGAATATATGGCGGGAGAAGGAAGAAGATTATTTGGAATTACAACTCCCAGTGAATTAAGAGAAAAATTCTGCATGACAACAAGAAGAAGCCTGGGTATTTGCGCTTTAATTACCCCATGGAATTTTCCAATTGCAATACCATCTTGGAAGATTAGTGCTGCATTAATTTGTGGGAATTCTGTAATTTTCAAGCCAAGTTCTGACACTCCTTTATGTGCATATGAATTAGTAAAAATATTTGATGAAGCTGGAATACCAGGTGGGGTTGTAAACTTAATAACTGGAAAAGGCGAAGAAATAGGAAATGAAATTATAAAAAACAAAAATATCAGCGCAATTTCTTTTACAGGATCAAGGGAAGTTGGAGAACATATCTTGAAAAATTCTTACACTCATAGAGTTGGCTTAGAATTGGGGGGGAAAAATCCAATTATTATAATGGATGATGCTAATTTGGATTTAGCTTTGGACGGAGTTATATGGGGCGGATTTGGAACAACAGGACAAAGATGTACTGCTGCTTCAAGAGTTATAATTCATAAAAATATAAAAAAAGAATTTGAAGATAAACTAGTTAAGAGAACAAAAAAATTAAGATTAGGAGATGGATTAAAAGAAGGAATTGATGTTGGACCTTTAATTGCTGAAAGGGCTATTTCTAAAGTTGATTTTTATGTAAGTTCTGGGAAAAAAGAGGGAGCACATTTATTATGCGGCGGAAAGAAAATAAATAAAAAAGGATTTTTTTATGAGCCAACTATTTTTAGCAATGTCAAAAAAGAAATGAGAATTGCACAGGAAGAAATTTTTGGTCCAGTTATCAGTTTAATAAATGTAAAAAACCTCGATGAAGCTATTGATATCTGCAATAGTGTAGAATATGGACTAAGTTCTTCAATTTATACTGAAAATATAAAAAATGCATTTAAAGCTATTGAAAAAATTGAGGCTGGAATTACTTACGTTAACAGCTCGACTATTGGGAGCGAAGTTCATTTGCCTTTTGGTGGTGTAAAAGGTACAGGAAACGGGATTAGGGAGGGAGGATTTTTAGGCATAGATGAATTTTCTGAAATAAAAACAGTATATATAGATTATTCAGGAAAATTACAAAAAGCTCAAATAGATCTTGTGAGAATTAAATAATGGACTTAAAAACAATATTCGGTCTTGTAGAAACAATTTTGGGGGGCTTTCTTTTATTAGTTTCTATTATGAGTTTTTACTTTGCATTCACTTTTTCAGGCCCAATTTTAAACTTTGTAGAAATTGCTATCGACTCTGAAAACATCATTATTTTAGCTGACTCTTTAATCATGCTGCTGAAAATAATATTATACAGCTTTGATTTGTTCTTCTTATTCGCGTCTATATTATTAATTTTGGATGGAATCTTGAAAATAAGGGATGAAGATTAAATAAGGAGTGAAAAAATGTCAGATGATTATGGAACACCAAGCTTTCGAAAAAGCAAAAAAGAAAAAAAACTAAAGAGAAGGTTTAGGGTATATAAAAGGGGTGGACAGCATAGGGGAATTGAATTTAAAAGAGAAGAGAAATAATTTTTGAGTAAAGGATGGAATTTAAGACTAAAACAGGAAACAGAACAAGAAAATTAATTGAAAGAGACAAGAAAGTAATAAGCCCTTCTTTGACAAGAGAATATGAATTTGCTTTTAAAAACGGGAAAGGAGTTTATTTATTTGATTTAGACGGCAAAAAATATATTGATTTTGCAGCTGGTGTTGCTGTAAATGCCCTTGGATATAATAACAAATTTGTTTTGAATTCTATTAAAAAACAACTGAA
>JAGWAC010000004.1 GCA_018302125.1 Candidatus Woesearchaeota archaeon
ATTGGTTTAAGTTTTTAAGAATTTGCATATTTAATTATAACTTCTTCAGATATTTATCATATCTTTTTAATTGGCCTTTCAAAAATCCTAATTCTCCCTCATGCTTGATATTCTTGTCAATCATAAAGCAATAAAGGCAGTTGATGCATTTCTGGTCAGAAGGATTGCTTAATTCAAGAGGGCAGAACTCCTCGCATTTTTCAGACTTGCTTCCATTTTCTAAATATAATCTTGTAATGTTGTCGTCTTTAAAATCATAAACATCCTGCCTTACTCCCAAAAGTGTAAAAAATCCTGGTACTGGGCCTTTCTTAAATAAAGGATCAATAAATCTATTATACCTTAGTCTGACAAAAAAATTATTCAAAAATATCCTTACAAAGATATTCTCTTTAGCTCTTTTTAATTTTGTAATTTCTTTTATACTTTCTAAATAATCTAAATCTTCTTTTTTAATATGTCCTTTTTCAATGCTTAATTTTAAATAAGGAACATAATTTAAATCAAAACCAAATAATTTCATACATAATAAATCAGTAATAAACGAATTCTCTCCAACAAGTACAAAATTTAATTTTTTTGGAATTCCGGCTGCAGGCCCGTTTCCTTCCATTGCAATTAATCCATCAACAATATTTAAATCTGGTTTCTTTATTTCATTCATCCTTACTATATTTTCAACAAGACTGTCATGAATATTTCTTTTGTCAAGTGCTTGATAGCATCCAACAAAATTCTTCATGCAAATAGTCATTCCTACCTCAATATGTGTCTTAACTTTGGGCAGATTAATCAAGAAATCATTTTCAAGAATTATTTTTCCTGTCTTGGCTTTTCCAGTTTTTAAATCAACAATATTATAATCTGACTTGTTTAAATTCACTAGTTTTACATTAAACATTTCTGCAATTTTATCTATTTTTAGTCTCTTGAATACATCAATATTCATATGGTCAATCCCGCAATTAGGGCCGTCGGCAATAGTAATGTCTTTGTATTCTCTTTTCTGCAAAGCTTTTATCACACCAACTATGACTCTTAAATCAGTAGAATTTCCTATTAGAGCATTCATGTCATTATTCAAATTAGGCTTTAAAACTATTCTTGCATTTTTATTTTTAGGTAATTCATAATTATCCAGAGTTTTGTCTATAAAATTAAATACTTCTCCAGCATTATTGCACTTTTCCAGAAATACTTTGTCCCTAAACTTGTAAGTTTCCATATTCTATTAAGCCAAGAACCTCATTCAATTCTATTTCTTTTTTATTTATTTCCTTGTTTATAATAAAAATACCGTCTAAATCAGCTTTATCAGGCATGTAGCCATGCATTCCCCTGCACCCAATTTTTCCCTGATGAAAGTTTGGCACAAATAAATATCCTGGTTCTAAAACAAATATTACTTCTCCAAATTCCTTTCCAAGAGGGATATTATATTTATCCTTGTCTTTTAAATCTAGAATCTTTCCATGCCTGATTCTACTTAAAATTCTAATAATCTCTTCTCTGTCTTTTTCACTTTTGAACCAGAACCTTGCTATTGTTGAGTCTAAAAAATAGTCAATATTCTTAAAATTCTTGATCTTTTCCCCTATATTTATCTCTTCTTTTATATCTATAAAACCATGGTCGCTCCATATAATTACTCTTGAATCCGGAAACTTAGCCTTAAATTCATTTACAATTATAGAAGCATAAGAATCTTGCCTTCTCAATTCTTTAATAGTATCCTCATTAACAGTCCCAAATTCATGCATTGTTTTGTCTAGATCTACTAATTGTATAAAATAAATGTCAGTATTATCATTGAAACTCTTTATGAATTTTTTAACTTTGTATTCGTCATTTCTTTTTATAAAATCTAGCTTAACTTTATTATTTTGGACAAAAAAAGGCCAGCCATAATAAACAAAGCTTCTCTTCTGGAAGAAATCTTTTTTCCATATTTTATGTTTTGTTCCAGAATTAAATTTTCCGAAAAATTTTCTGGGAATATGATATAACTTTGATAAGTAGGTATTCCCGCTTAGATAATAATTCATCAGTGCATAAGGATAAGATAATATGGAATTGGGTAATGGAATAAATCTTAATATTTTTCCAATATAATTTTTTTTGTAGACAAATCCAGTCCAGATGCCACTCTCGCTTGGGAGCTCTCCCGTAATAAATGTATGCTCTATTCCAGTGTATGCCAGCAAAGTTTTTAATCTTAATAAAGAATTTTCCTTTCCGTAATTATATAAAAAAGGAGTATTTTCCTTACTAATAAATCTATATCCAAGGGCATCCAGATACAAAATTAAAGTTTTCATCTTAAACAATCTTCATTAAATAAAATAATATATAAGCATTAGCATAATCTTGGCTTAACTCTTCCCATGTTTTAGCTTTAGTTGGGTATACTTTTCTCAGTGTTTTTAGTCCATTCATAAAATTTTCCTTGTCCAATGTTAAGTCTTCATTTAATCCGAATAAAATATGTGGTGCTGCCCCAAAAATAACAACATCCGGGCTTCTTTTATTTATCAATATTCTTGGATAAATTTTCTTTTCCTTCAATAATCTTGAGAAATATAATTGCTTGAATCTGAAAGGAATTAATTTAGAAGTAATAAAAGCTAATGCTCTTGAATTTATATTAAAGGAATTTTTTAAAAAATGCCTGCTATAAGGAAGATAATGTTCTTTTCCTAAATTTATTATTGCATCACTTAAGTCGCCTATATTTTTAATCTCTTTATTTGTAAATTCAGACATAAAGTATTTAACAACCTCTAGAAAGTCTTTCCTAGTCTGCATCCAAAATTTAATTACATCTTTTTCAGGCAAACCATTGTAATTTAATTTCCATAGGGTATATTTTTTCACTTTCTCATGTAAGTCAGGCAATTTCTTGTATAAATCTGGAAAGTCATTTTCATAGCATTCATAAAATTCTTCCATCCTTTTTTTATAGAAGGGAGAATATTTTTTGTTTAAAAGCAGTAGTGCAGTACAGCTGTCAATATAAGCCTTGGCGCAAAAAAAGCTTAAAACAGCGTCATTGTACTTTCCTTCTGTAGAAAAATACTCTATCAAGTGAGTCATCCTGTTCAATAAAACCCTGAAGCCTTCACCTAAAGGAATGTCGTTTAATTTATAATCTGGAATTAAGTTTCTTACTTCTTCCCCATAAAAAATATTTGAGGAATTTCTTAATTCATAATACCTTATCATTGGCACTAGTTTTTTTAATTCATCTAAAGTTAAGCACTTTAAATCAAGATAAAAATTATCTTCAAAGCTCCAATTCTTGTCAAATTTGTTAAATTCTATTCCCTTGCTTCCTAGTCTCTTTGCAACATTTCTCGCAATATTGTCTAATAACTCACCATCTACCTTTTTTTCAGTAATTACATAAACATCAAAATCATTTGCAGGATAATATTTATTGTTTGTTTTTTTTACGCTTCCCTCTCCCCTTCCAAAGCCCCCGTAAACAATCATGCTTTTTACATTCTTGATTTCTTTGTTTATTTCTTCAGCAACAATATCTAGTTGTTTCTGTACTTCCTTGTCTACTTCTATGCCTAAAGCAGTATATTTGTTCATTTTGTCTTTTAGTCTTATCAGAATCTTTATAAATATGTATTTTATATTATCGAGAACTGTTCCTATAAATCCAAAAAAAGCAAAGGCAATTTACGATTTTTTTCAAAATCCTAAGAAACTTGACTTTTTAGATAGATATATTTCTGGCAAATACATAGATCTTGAGGATCAGTGTTTACTTCAGTATTATGAAACCGCTTATTGAAAGGAAAGATTTCAAAAAGCTAGTACTGACTTATATGCTGCTTATAAAAAGGTTCGTTCTCCAAAAAGAGAAATGATTATTAGAGGTCTTGAAAGACTAACCAAAACTAGTCCTAAGGAAATAATTTAGGAACAAGAACAATGGAAAGAACCCGGAGATTAGAATCAAAAATAACTTTAAAAATCTTTTAATTGATGATAAAAAAAATTAAATAAGAAATAATTATTTTTATCTAATTGGTGCTTCTTCAATTTTTGGTGCTGTAGAGGAATTAAAATCCATTAAATGTCCAACTACTGCTTTAGCACCCCTTATTGTATAAAGGACATCATCAAAATTTTTTATTTTTTTCAAATGCTTAAGAACATATCTTGGATCTAAAAATATGTGATAGATTTTATTATTTAATTTTATAACTTCTTGTGGAGTCATATCAGGTGTCTTAAATACAGGCTCTCTCATATCAAATCTTTCATAATTTCTTGGATCAAATAAGAACCAATTTTTTTCCATACCCTCTTTGTATAATGGGGTTCCTGGATATGGAATAATTACTGTACTTTGTAAAACATCAACGAATCCTTTTAACATCAATTTTTTTGCTAATTTGTAAGTTTCTAAACCATCTGCCTTAGTTTCCCATGGCGCCCCACACATCATAGTCAGATGTACAGTTAATCCTGCTGCCTTCGCTTCTCGACAACTTTTTTCTACTTCTTCTATTTTAGTTCCTTTGTCTAATTTATTTATCGTGCTCTGGACTCCAGACTCTAATCCATATTTTAATAATCTGAAACCAGCTTCTTTCATTAATTTGTAATCTTCTGCTGTCACTGCACCAAATCTCATGTTGCCAGAGTAAATAACTTTTTTATTATAACCTGATTCAATCATTAAATTACAGAATTTTTTTAACCAAGGACCAACAATAATTGTTCCAGCATCATCAAAAATTTCTTTTACACCAATTTCATCAACTAAATACTTTACTTCTTTCATAACATTTTCAGGAGATCTTCCCCTAAATTGCCCTTTAGGATACAGATTAGTGTCCCAAACACAATTAGCAGCACCAATTAAATTGGCAGTATAAGAATGTATATTTTCAACTGATAAATTATAAACATCTCCGTAATATTCTTCTTTTTTAATTTCTTTTATTGGAAAAGTTGAAAATTCATTTGCTTTATTTAATTCGATTTTAGTTTCTAAAAATAAAACATTAGATTTAATTTGAAGATTAAAAATACACTCTTTTTTTACATGAGAAGTCAATAAATCCCCAATTTCTAATTCTTGAGATTCAATAAATTTAGGTTTATTTTCTCCTTTTTTAATTACAAAAAGTTTATGGTTCGGAGTGCAGTTAATATCATTTAATTCTGACTTTATTACTATTAAATCTCCAGAATAATATCTCTGAAAAATAAAATTATTTTTATGATATTGGCCATTATGGGTTAAAATTTCTTCACCTAATTTTATATCTTTAATCTCTTTAATACCACTTTTAGTCATAATATTAGTTTCTGGGTGGAAACAGAATGTGCATTTTCCGTACCAGCAATCTCTTCCAGCCATTATATAAGCTAAAGGCCTTCCAATTAAATTAAATTCATGTTGATACAAATGATTTTTAGTAAATACTCTGTCAATAATTGGGGCATCATCTAAATTTCCAGTAAAATTATATCTTCCATTCTCAACAACTTTTCCATTTTCTTTATACCAAATTCCTTGTGGTATTTTATTTCCTTTTTCCAATGCTTCAACTAATTCACAAAATGCAAAATCAAAATAACCGCCATTAATTATAAAATCAACTTTGCAGTTTTCCATAAACTCTTTTTGCAGTTCTAATTCTAAATCTAAAGCAGAAACATGATCGCCCATCACGCATATTTTCATATCAGGAAATTTTTCTTTTAATCTGTTAATAGTATCCCAATGAATCTTTACAACTGGTGCCTTGGTTTCAAAAAATAGAATTTCTGGTTTTTTCTCTTCTAGCAATTTGTCAAAATCAGAAGGACTTAATTTTTCAGCTATAGAGTCAACCCAAGTAACTTCATGCCCCTTGTCTCTCAACATTGTGGCTCCAGTAGCTAAAACAACAGGAAATAAAGTAGTATGAACATGGAAAACTTGATATTGTCTGTTCTGGCTTAATAAGGGAGTGCCTTTAAACCTGGTTACAGTGGGAGGATAGCCTATAAAAATTCTCATTTAATCACCTTAAAATTAACTATATTTAAGTTGGGTAGTATTTAAGCTTTTTTACTTTTCATCAATCCTTTAATTAACCCAATCCCATAGCTTAAATGAATTAAAGGATAAATAAAAGGCAGAATGATAAGAGCTTCTAGATCTCTGAATTTAATTGCTTGTTTTACACTAGAAAATAAAACCAGTATAATATAAATTTGTAAAGGTATTAAAAATAATCCAGCACTAATTAAGCTTAACGGCAGTAATAAAATTAAATAAATAATAAATAATGAAGGTAACAAATAAAGCAGATTAATTTTATTACCTAATGCTCTTTCTTTCTTAACTCTTGTTAACCCATAATTAAAAAACTGTTTCATTAATCCCTGTATATTTGGTCTTCTTCTATGGTAAATAAAAACCTCAGGATAGTAAGCAATTTTATATCCTTCTTTTTTAGCCCTGTAAAAAAACTCAGGATCTTCTCCAGGAAACAAATCTAAATTAAATCCTTTTAATTTTTCAAAAACATCTTTTTTTACAAAACAAATAGCAGAAGTTAAGTCATTTTCAGAAGCCTCTAAATTTAGTTTTCCTTTTTTATACCTGTTTGACATGAACGAAGTTCCAAAAAAATCAGCCATAGCATATCCAGATGTCTTTGCAAAATACTTGTCATCTCTGGGTGTTAATTGTGGCCCGCCCAAAATATCAGCATCATGTTTCTTAAAAAACTCATCAGCTTTTTTTAAAATGTTTTTTTCAATCTTTGCATCATCATCTAAAAAACAAAGTATTTCTCCCCTTGCCTTTTCAGCCCCAGTGTTTCTGTTTAAAGATGGATTTTTTCCAGAGATTATAATAACCTCATATTCCTTTTTATTAAAATCCAAATTCTCTGCACTCTCCTTAACCTCGCATTTACGTTCAGGAGCTAATGGTATTATAATCGAGAACCTCATCTTCTTTAAAAATAAAAACTAATCCTATTAATCCTTCAATTAATCCAATTAAAAAAAACGAACTTAATGACATTGAAACAACAGCTTCTGGCCTAATATTATATAATGAAAATAATGTAATTAATGTTAATTCCCTTGTTCCTAAACCAGAAACAGAAATTGGTATTGTGGCAATTATTGTTCCTATGGCTGCAAAAGCAACAAAAACATAAAATGGAATATCAATAGCAAAAGCCCAGGCAAATATATAAGTCTGGAAATAAATCAAAGCCCAAGTTATTAATGAAACAAATAAAACAGGAATTAATTTTCTTAATTTGGGCAGGCTGTTGTAAAAAATATTTAATGAATTGTCTGTCTTCTCTTTAATGCTTTTGGGCAGTAAATAATTATAAATTAAGCCTAATGCATACATTCCTCTTGATTTCCTCATAAAAATAAAAATTATTCCTGAAAATACCAGAAAAGAAAAAATTAGAACATAGCGCAAATCAACATTGTTCCTTAAGAAAATTAAGGCCCCTATAAAGGCAAAAATAAAAATTGCAAACAAGTCCATTATTCTTTCAAGAACAATGCTCGAAGCGCATTCAACCAGCCCTCTTTTAGTTTTCTTCTTTAAGTAAGTTGCCCGCATTAAACTTCCAACCCTTGATGGAGTTATAAAACCATAAAATGCGCCCATATAATATAATTTCAAAACATAAGGAAAGCTCAAAACAAATTTTTGTCTTTTCAAGATCATGTGCCACTTAAAAGCTAATGGCAGAATAAAAATTGGTGTGGTTAAAACGCCAATTAGTAAATAAGTTATTTTTGCTCCTTTTAATGTTGTAATTAAATCATAAATCCCAATTCTGTATATAAGATAAACAAACAAAACCAACCCTATTAATGGTAAAATATTTTTTATTTTCATTTCTTTAACCTTGTTTTTACTAAAGTCATAAACATATTAGGAATAACTTTTCTTATTCTTAAAGTTGAAAATTCCTTGTCTTCCCATGTGATTGGCTCTTCTTTTATTTTAAAACCTTCTTTTTTTATATGATATAGCAAAACAGCATCAATAGCAAAATTAGTTGACTCAACTTTATTTTTTATTTTATCAATAACATTTTTCTTAAAAACCTTGGCAGCACATTGTGTGTCTTTATAATTTAATCCTAAAATAATTCTTACCAGCAAATTAAATCCCCTGCTTGCAATTCTTCTTGATAATGGCTGTTTTTTTAATATATTTGCTCCTTTAATCCATCTCGATCCTATAATGCCGTCATAATCAGAAATTTTTTTACTTAATTCAAATAAAGTTTCAGGCAAAGTAGCACCATCAGCATCTGTATATGTAACTAAATCGCCATTTACCAATTTAAAACCCTCTAATAAAGCTCCGCCCTTCCCAATAGCCCCATCAAAATTTACATGCTTGATTTCTTTATGTTTGTTTTCCAATTCTTTTACAATACTAATTGTATTGTCTTTGCATCCATTTAAAACAACTAAAATCTCAAAATCTTTTCCAGTGTTTCTGAAAAAATTTACATAATTAATTAAAGTATTTTTAATTCTCTTTTCTTCATTATGGGCTGGTATTATTATTGAATAATCTGTCATTTAAATCAACCATATCAAACTTGAAAATATTACTTGTACAAATATCATGAAATAAACAACTTGTTTTTCAGTATATTTTCCAGTTCTTGTTAAAATATGTGGTATAGAATAAATTTTATTACCATAAAGAGATTTTATTTTTCCATTTTCAATTGTTCCAATAGTTTTTTTCTTTAATTTCCCTCTTGCTTTTAATATAAACTCAATAAAAAATGGTATTGAAACAATTAAAGCGGCCCTTTCAATATTTCCAAGAACTGCAACAGTGACTAAAACCCCGCCTAATAAATATGTTAAACTGTCTCCACCTAATATTTTTGCAGGAACTTTATTATAATAATAAAAAGCTAATAAGGCAAATACTGTTATTCCTGCTATTGCAGCAGCGCTATATCTTTGATTAATATAAGCATACAGCCCTAAATTTCCTAAATAAATTATACCCATTCCAGCCTCGCTTCCATTAAATCCAGCTAATATATTCACCATATTAGATGCTCCTATAATCCCAATAGGAACAAATAACAAAGGATAAAGTAGCCCAACATCAACTCTTCCTAAAAAAGGAATAAGCATTGTGCTTGTTCCTGCTTGAACAACCATTAATGGAACAGCAGCAAATAAAGCTAGAACTGGTTTTTGCCACTGCTTTAATCCAGAAGTTTCATTTTTATTCTTTTCAATTATTAAGTCATCTATAAAGCCAATAAATGTAATTAACAAAATAGTTGTAATGGCGCTAAATAATAAAAGAAGATTTTTCGGGCTTTCATAATAAAAGGTCTGTATAAATATATACCACATTAACCCCCCCATTAATCCGCTCAAAACAGCCAAACCGCCAGAAACAGGAATTAAAGGTTTTTCTTCTTTATGAACATCTTTGACAATTAAATCAATTTTTCTTAAATACCTTATCAAATAAGGAGTTGAGATAAATGTAACTAAAAAGCCAAACAATAAACTAATGTATAATAGCCATCTCATGAGCCTTTTCCTTAAAATTCAAATTTAAAAACTTACCTAAACTCTTTCTACAGCTGGATTCGGTGGTTCAGTGCTTAAATAAATTGGATTTTCTTTTATATCTTCACCATAATAAATTTTCCATATCTTTATTGGTCCAATTAATCTATTTGCACCAACATGATATAATAAGGAAGCACCAGAATTAGAATCATCATAAATTTTTTCAAAGCCTTCCCATTCTTTGTGTGTTTTTCCATCCTTATCAAATAAATAAATCTGTGTAAATAATGTGTTTCTCGTATTTGGGCTTAAAAATAATCCAGCCCCAAAATAATTTGCTTTTCCGTCGTTGTTGATTACCGGAATAATTCTTAAGCATCCATTATAGCCTTCGGGTTTATCAAATACAAATTCTTGCTCATTAAAAAAAATGCAATTTAAAGGAACATCAAATCTATTATTATTGTAAAACATTATTGCTGTCGGTTGCTTAAATTCCATCTGGCCATCTTCAGTTTGTCTAATAGCTAAAATTACCCCAGCAACTAATGAATTTGATTTTGGTAATAATTGGTCTTTATAGATAAAGTCTTGGTCCAAAACAAAATTTCCCTTAAATAAATAGGATATAATTTCTTTCCCATTTTCATCTCTTTCTTCTAAACTTTCTTCAGGATTCATAAAAAAAGTTGGAATATAGGAATATCTATCATAATTTTCATCAGCACCTATGGATGAAAAAGCAGTATATTTTCCAATCTCATCAGAGCTAATTAATACATGTGTCGCATTATGTGTTTTTAATAATTCTAAAGCCTCTATTCTGTCTCTCCCTGTTAACAAATACCTCCCAATAAAATGATTAATTGCCCCCCTGGCATTTCCCCCGTCACTTAATGTAGCTCTTTCACCAAAAGTTTGCACCCAATAGCCATAATCCCACCAATGTGCAAAAACGCTATCTTTAGATGTATTTTCTCTTACCCAATTCATTGCAATTTGCCATTGTTGGTCAAAACTAGGCCCAGAATATTTTGCAGTATTAAATGTGATTTTTCCCCTTTCAACTAAACTTCCTTCAATAAATGGCGCAAAAATTAAAATACCAACTATAAATGCAGAAGTGACTTTTATTAAATTATTTTTATTATAAAGTCCAAAATCCAGTCCTTTTATTAAAATATAAGCAACAAGTACAATTGTTGCTGGAACAAACATAAAAAATAATCTTATAGCGCTTCTTGCACCAATTGCAGTAATTAGGAACCATATTAAAATAAAAATATATGTCTTGTCTATTTTTTTAAAAGCTTCATAAATTTCTTTATTTTTATAAAATCCATAGATAAAATATCCTAAAATAAATAAAGTAAAAAAGATTAAAGATCCAATATAAAGACTTAATGAAAATGTACTCCGTCCATCTAAAAATGAATTACTAGAATATCTGCTAAATATAAAAGATAGGATAAATAAGCTGAAAAAAGAAGATAAAATCCATTTATCTCTTTTTAAATTCTTGAAACATTCATAAAATAAAAAAACTGCCCCAATTAAAGTTAAGTAAATGAAATAATCTCCGAATTGCCCAAACCAGGAATTTACATAAGGCTGCTGGCTTTCAGCAACTGTCAAAGCCCATCTGTTTCTGCTGAAAGGTCTTGTTAAATCAATATAAACATTTAATATCTTGTCATAAATAAATATTGGTTTATAAATTATAATTAAAATTATTAAACTAAACATGCTGACAGCTAAAAAACTTATTAATCCCAGAGGATATTTGTTTGGATCTATTCTGTTTCTTAAATAAAAGATATTTTTTTCTTTAATCATATAATAAATAAAACCGCTTATGAGTGCAAGAGTAGTTATTTGTGCAGTTGTAGCGACTAAAATGCTCTGAAAACCGTAATAATAATTATAAAATCTGTTTAATAAAATAAAGCTGGTAAACCACCATAGAGCATATGAATAAAAATAATTTTTTTCTAAATTGTCTGTAATTATTTTTACAATGACTGTTCCGCCAATTATTAAAAATACAAAATTTACTCCGCCCCAGACGCTCCCTAATAAAGCAGTGAAAAATCCAGAAGTTATTCCATGTAAATATCCATATTTATATTCGGATTTAATAGAAAGAATATAAAAATATAATGCTGCAAAAAATAAAACTATACCTAATGCTTCTTTGTCTCCAACACCAGAAATTGTTCTATATAAAAATGGAGGCATAAAAGTTAGGAAAGCAGAAGCTAGCAGCGCAACCCTAAAATCAAATAACTTTCTTATAAGAAGATAAAAAAATATTAATGCTGCGCCAAATGTAATTGCAGGAAAAATAACATCAACATATTCTAAAGTTATATTATTATTAAAAAAATGTAAAAATTTATACAGATAAACAATAAAATGCGATAAAAAATTAAATTCATCTAAGTTGCTGTATCCTAATGGGTAATATCTCATCATGTCTATGTCCATTAATTTTCCATGTTCTAAAATATATTTTGCATATCTTAGGAAAGCCGCAGCATCAGGATCCCCGGGAATAAATTTTCCTGTTGTAATATCTTTTAAATGTACTAAATTGCTGATTCTTATCTTAAATCCAATAAAAATTAATAAAATTAATCCGAGAAATCCAAAATCATCTTTATAATTTCTGATAAAATTAAAAATTTTCTCCTTTCTTTTTTCTAATGGATTGGATTCAGACATTTCATTTACAAAAAAATCTTTACTTTTAAGCTTTTGTATTGAAAAACAATAATATATAAATATAAGATATTTTTCCAAATCTTTATGGCAAAGAAGTACAAGGTGGTTTATGATAGGAAAGATTGCATTGGTGCAGCTGCATGTACAGCAGTTAGTAAAATGTGGGTTATAAAAGATGGTGGGGATGGAAAAGCAGATCTTGAAAACTCCGAAAGCAAACAAAATAATGATGTGCAGGAAAGAATAATAGGCGAGATTCAGTTAGAAGAAATGATGGAAACTGCCCGTGTTTGCCCTGTAAATATTATACATATTTATGATCTTGAAACAGGAGAAAAAATAATATGATCGACTATAATTACCCAATAATTGCAGAGATGAAAAAACTTTATAGACATTCTCGTTATTTGCAAGAAATGGCTTGGCAAGATACTAGAAGTAGGGGATTTACTAATCAAGATTTAGCAGATATATTTGAAAGGGCTTTATCGAAAATGGATGATTTTAAATTGCAAATATCTGGATTAAGGAAAAAAATAAAAGAAGCTCCAGACATTTCTGAAGAAGATAAAAATTCTTATGAGGTCTGTATTAATAATCATATTGAAAATATTAAAAATTGGATGAAAAGAGCAGCCGAAGGCAGAGAGCAAAATAGACTTTTGGCAGAAAATGTGGCTAAAAGAAAATAGGGGTAACATAAACTTCTAATAAAGCAGCAACAATTAACAAACCAACAGCAATAACAATTAAATCCAAAGAATCTAAAAGAACCTTTCTAAATTCTTTTGTACCCACATCATGTCTTGTAATTGCAATTGAAATAATTCCTCCAGCCAAGCCACCAATAAAATAAGCTAAAATTTCTGGTAAACCATGTATAAAATATCTCATCAAGCTTAAGGAATAAATATGAAAATATCCGCCAATTTTTATTAAGCCAAAGCTTGCAGCATACTCAGCTATATTTACTCTGAAAAAATTTCCAATTGCTGCGCTTATTACAGATGCATTCCAGATTAAAATAAATAATGCTCCAGCACCAAAGAAAAAACTGAAAAACAATGAAAAAATTAAAACTTTTAAATTATTTGATAAAATCTGTCCAAATAATTTTATTCCTGTTACAGAACCTGTTGTCAAAAAAGAATCTACGCCAAAAATATTGCTGTTGATATTTTTAATAGTGCTGATTTGTGTATTGAAAACATTTCCAACAATATCTTCTGGCAAGAGAATATACCATAATGAATAAGAAACTACAGCACCCAAAAACAAATACATAAAAAAAGTCAGAGCCTTGCTATGTTCTTTCAAAATCTTGCTTTCTTTTTCAAATTGAATGTCCTTTTTCTCTTCAAATTTGATTGTATCATAAACTAATGGTAAAGCAGCCATAACAGTTAGAAAAACCATTACTAAACTTGTCTGGTCTCTAAAAATCCATAAACTTAGGAACATTGCAACAGAAGCATACAAAAAACCAAGGAAAAACATGCTTAATGGTCTTTTTTCAGCTCTTTTTGGTCTTACTAAACTTTCCAACACCATTAATATTCTAATTATATTTTTATTTATATATCTTTCTTACCAATTATTAAGAAGTATTTTTAGTCGAAAAACCTGTATTTTAATAAATAATAAAAATGCATAACTCCATCTTTCCATGTAATCTTTTTACCTTGTTCAAAATCTCTTGGATTTTTGAAATCAATTGGAACTTCCTTTATTTTATATCCTTTTTTTAATATTTTTGCAGTTATTTCTGGTTCAAAATCAAATTTTTCAGATTTTAAGCTAATCCCTTCAAGAACTTCTTTTTTAAAAACCTTATAACAAGTTTCCATGTCACTGATCTTACAATTAAATAAAAAATTAGTAGCTATTGTTAAGAAATTATTTCCAAAATAATGCAAAGAATACATATCTTTATGTTCTCCCAACATTCTAGATCCATAAACAACCTTTGTTTCATTATTTAAGATTGGTTTTAATAAATCATTGTAAAATTTAGGATCATATTCTAAATCAGCATCTTGAAATAAAACTATATCACCAGTAAAATACTTTAATCCAGTTCTTATTGCACCACCCTTTCCAATGTTTTTTTCATGAAAAAAAATTTTATGCTTCTCTAAACTTTTTAAAATATCCCTTGTTCCATCAGTGGAAAAATCATCAACAATTATGATTTCTTTTTCAATATATTTTAGTTCTATATCCTCAACTTTTTTCAGAATTTTCAAAATAGTCTCTTTTTCATTGTAAACTGGAATAATAATGGATAATTTCATAAAAACCTAAGCCATAATAAAAATATATTAAGCTTTCCATTCCATCATAACCCCATAATTTCTGCTTTCAGCATCATCCATAGTATTAGGACAGATTTTTACTTGTTTTAATCCAGCTCTTTCATAGAATCTTAATTCAATGTCTTCTGGCAATCCATCATTTCTTCTTAAATTTACATAAACTTCAATAGGGATATTTCCTCTTGTTTTACAAAAACTATCATAACTAGGAACTCTCGCACTTAAAACCAGATACTCTTTTCCTAATTCTTTCGTTAATTGTTTTTGCCTTTCTAATAAAGCTGTTCCCACCCCAATTCCTTTTCCTTCTGGTCTTCCTTTCGGACTAACACCCAAAGAAACAACATAAACTGCCTTTCCATTTGGATTATGGCTTTCTGAAATATGCCCATCACCAGTTATTTCTGTCCAGGAATTTGGTGGGTTTTTAGGATTATATTTTATTATTTGGGATGTTGTTACTCCAACTATTTCATCATTTAAAACAGCAATAAAAAAGCCATTTGGAAAAACTTTTAATCTTTCTTCAAATTTTTCTTTTGGAGCCCTAGCTTCTATGGGCCAGGCTTCATTTTCAACCCGCATAATAGCATCCAAATCATTTGATTTCACATTCCTTATTTCTAATCCATATATCATACAATTTTAAAATTTTTAACTCTTTTTAATCCTTTCCACCACAACCAACCTTTAAGGTAGCAAAGAACCTATTCAAGCCCTGCATGAAAATTAAGCTTATTTCCTAATTATCACATAAACTTCTTTTCCCAAAAATTATTTTGGGCATCTATTTTCGCCCCATTCCCAAATTATTCCTAGTTCAAAGCTTTATGAATTAAGGAAAAAGCTTGAAGATTCCAAGGGTAATTTTAACTCTGAAACTCCAGACAGAAGATCTGAAGGGGGGGTTTTAGAAGAGTATATTGCGAGAAAAAGATTTGAAAATGCTTCTATATTAAGAGCAAGAGATAATGATTAATTTCTCATTGAATTAAGAACTAGTTTCGCAGTGTGCATTCCATTGATATAAGCATCTTCCATTCCTGGAACGTCATGATCTGTCGCTAAAAATATATTCTTCTCTGGATTTAACTTAACATATTCATCTCCGATGAAGTAAAATGCCGGTTTCCAAGTGTCATGGGTTATAACCTCATACTTTTTAAAATACTTTTTTATCTTATCCTTGCCGTTATAAAAATAAAGATACGTTCCATCTCTCTCACAAGAGATAGCAGTAGCTTCTTTTATTGAAAAGAAATTATACCACTTCTTATCATAGGTTTTTTTTATTTCTCCGCGAAGGTGATAATAATAGACGTTTATTTCTCCTTTGATCTTTTGAGGCTTGATCAGTTTATTAGTAATTTTCATTGGGGTGGCTAGAACGAGTTTTTTGCAATTGTAACTTCTGCCTGACTTCGTTTTTAGGGTAAAATGGTTGCCTTCGCTCTTAATCTTTATTATAGAATCATAAAATATGCTATTTTCAAATCCTTTTATCATCTCATTGAATTTCATTTTGAAAGTGTAACTTGAAACTAACAATGGTTGTAAAGATCCTAAAAATAGAGCTGTCGAGACTTTTCTTGGGTCTATAAAGAATGAAGCCCAAAGGAATTCTTCAAGATATTCTTTGTTTAATTTTTCCAAACCTCTTTTTTTGATATATTTCCCTGCTTTTTGGTGATAATATTTTTTGAGCAAAGGATCAGCTTCTATTAATTCTTCTCTTGAAAATTCTATTGACCTTCTTCTTAGTTTTAGCAAATGTCTTCGGAATATAATTAAATCTTTTATTAATCTTAGTCCTGCAGGAATATGTTTTAGCAATCGCGGCGAAAAAACATGATAATGCTCATTTCCTTTATGGAGGTGTGAATGACTGAATCTCATTTTTCCAGTAATCTCAGCATATGGTAAAACGTTTTTGCAATCTGCAGTGATATAATAAGCTCCGTAATTAACTTCTCCATCAGGGGAAGTTCTTACTCTCCCCCCGATATCTTCTGTAATAATCTTAAACTTTTTCTTATTTTTATATAGGTGTCTAGCGCAGCCTAATCCGGACATTCCAGCACCAATGATGATTATTTCTTCCATTTTATTTCAAGTGAACTTATCAATGAGTTTGAAGAAGCTTATAATTTTGAATATGAATAAAGGCAGTACGAGCATTTGAAGAATTGGCGTAAGACCCACGTTAAGCCAAGGTATTATCGGCATAAAGTCTGTGTAGGACCATCTTCCTAGTAATTGGACATTTAATTTTTCTATTAGTACTGAGATTATCAATCCCAAAAATATTATCAGTAAATAATCGCTTATTTTAATTTTTGAGATCCAGTTTATTTTCCTGTTTTTTAGTATTCCAAGACCATAGATTCCTATCATTATCAGTCCGTCTCCAGCTGAAGCTCGTAATATTTTTGGTACGTAAAAGAAGATATCGTTTTGTAGGGGAAAAGCGCTCCAATCGTAAAGGGCGCTATGAGCTACTTCCCAGAATAAGTTTATTAGGAAACTGACTGCGAAAATAAGAAAAACTATTTGCAAAAACCTTGCTATTTTGGATTTAACCATCTTTTATTTTTGTTCTAGGACTGCATAGCTGAAAAGTTCTTTAAATGTTCTAGACATACTAAAATGTGGTTGTATTTAAAAGTGTCTAGTCATGCACGACAACACAACACATATCCTGCTTTGCACAATAAGTACTAATCTGCACAAAAAGTCCTAACTATCTTTTTTTCGCAATCTTCAAAATTAATAATAGTCTTAGTCTCAAAAAACTCTTGATCTTTCTCCAAATTTGTCTTTTGGAGCCCTAGTTTCAGCTGGCCAAGCTTTTTCTTCAACTTGCATAATTGCATCTAAATCTGCAGAATTTACATTTCTTATTTTCAAATCATAGATTAACACAAAAACTCACATCAAAAATCTCTTTTTAAATCTTTCCAGAAAAACTTTAAAAAGCAAATAATAACAAAAAAAGAAAATGAACTTTCTTCAAAATAATAAATTAAAGACTTCTTTAATAATTAGCAATATAATTTTATTTGTCTATTTAATTTATAGATTAATAAATCAGTCAAAAATATTAACTTTTTTCCCCTTGGATATTACAAATGATATTAGTTCCCACATAGCACAATTATATTTTTTAAAAGTTTGTGGTTTTCATAATTTATGTCAGTATTGGTATAATGGTTATGAATTATTCAAATTCTACCCGCCAGGATGGTTTTTCTTTTCTTATCCAATATTATTAATATTCAAAAAACCAGAATTAGCATCTTATATTTCAATAATTTTAATGTTATTATTATCATTTATAGCAATTTATAAGATAATAAGTCTAAAAGAAAAGTCTTGGTTATTATCTGTTTCATTTTTTCTATTTTTATTTGCCTCACCTGCATCAATTAGTGGTTTCTTTAGATTAGGAAGAGTAACGGAATTATTTGCTTGGGTAATTTTTCTTTTTTTAACTTATTTAATCTTAAAATATAAGGATAAAAAATTTGATTTTAATTTTATTTATTTTATCCCGCTCTATACAATTTTAATCTTCTCTCATCCAACAGTAACTATAATCTTTCATTTTTTCTTATTATCATTATTTTTAGTTAAGTTCAAAGATACAAAACAATTGCTGGCATTAACGATTTATGTATTATTGGGAATTTTATTTTCAGCCTTCTGGTGGTACCCATTTGTAACAGATCTAGGAGAAAGCAGAACAGAAGAATTCTTGCCAGAATTAAGAAACAGGTTTTTTGACATTCAGGGCCAATGGACATCAACAGTAATTCTAATCACAATTCTTCCATTATTAACTTTGATTTTATTTTATTTGTATTATAATTCAAAAAATAAAGATAAAGAAGAGCTTCTGTTTTATTCTCCAATTTTATTATTGGCTGTTTTAGTTATAACAAGAATAGTAACTTTTATTCCTTATTTAAATTTTGTATATCCAGAGCCTTATTTCACTTTTTTCCTAATTTTCTCATTAATTTTATTTTTCAACACAAATTATTCAGAAAAAATCCAGAAAATTCTCCCATCTATATTGGTTTTTTTAATAGTAATTTCAACTTTAGTATCAATAAATGAAACATCTCTTTATCCAAATCATACAGAACTAGAAATCACAACTCTTGAATTATTGTCAAAAACACAAGGATCATTCATAATTATAGATCCCCCAAACCCAACATCTTACGTCAAAGCATATTATTCCTATGCACCAATTTACCTAAACCTGACAACCCCTAGTGGCTGGTCAACATCAGAATTATCAGAAGCCCATAATAAATTATTAATTAAAATAACAGATGAATTTAAAAATAGAAAATGTGCAGATTTTAAGCAGACTTCAGAAATTTTAGAATTAAAGAATATAATTGCTTATAATGGGTTTTGTAGTATAAAAGAAAAGTGTAATTTAAAAGAAATAATAATAAAGAATAATGCTTGTTTGATAAAAATATGATAAGAAAAATATTTATTGAAGATATTGATGATGAAAGAACAAATGCTATAAAACTAATATTAGATACAGAAAAAATTCCTTATTCTTTTACAAAAAATGCAACTGACAGGGATTTTAAAGAATCTTTATTCTTGTTTACAAACACATTTAATTCAAAAGCTAGTTTTTACTTAATTTTAAATCCCGAAATGCTCGAGAGACCATTGCAAGTTAATCAATCAGAGCCATTAAAGTTAAAAACAAATATCGAAAAAATTTCAGAAGTTCTGAAAGAGTTTAATCTGCCTGAAGAAATAGGCATTCCAAGTATACCAGTATTCAAGTTATTGGATTATCAAGGAGCTCAAATGGCAAAAATATTTGTTGATAATGTTGAATATCCAGCAGTTATAAAGCAGGAAAATGCAATTATTTTCCTATTTGACATATTGACTCTATTCATTAGTTTAATTTCAGAGAATTATTTCGAAAAAACAAAAGAAAAAAATGTTCTTTCTAATTCTTTAATAGAAAAAATCTACAAAAAAATACCATACTCATTAAGAATACCAATATATAGAAAATATTATAAAAAAGTTCATAAAAATCTAAATAAATTAAATGAATTTAAAACAAATTTTCCAATAGAACCAGCAGGTTATGTTCTATTTGAATTAATAAAAAATTCAATTCTTCATTTTACTAATATAATTAGAATCAGCAGATGGCCGACAAATTATAATTATTCAGTTTTAATAACCCATGATACAGAGCCAACAAAATACGCTTATAAAAAAGGTTTAAAATTATTGTTAAATAAATTGGCAGAAAACAATCTAAAGTCAACAATAACTCTGGTAAGCAATTATGTAAGATATATTCCTAAGCAGGAAATTGAAAGAATAAAAATTCATGAATTAGGGTGCCATGATTTATATCATGATAGAAAATTCTTGTTAATCCCTCCTTATGAGAGAAAAGAAAGGTTAAAAACAGCTAAAGAAATTTTGGAAAAAACATTTGATAGGGAAATTACATTTTTTCGGGCTCCAACCTTGCAAAGACCCCCTGATTTATTAGATTCTTTAGAAGAAACAGGCTATAAATACGATTCTTCAATAATAGATTCTCAAAGAGAACAGCCATATTGTGGAAAAGGAAATTCCTTTTTCCTTCCTTTTTATCCAATTATAAACAATAAAAAATCAAATATTCTTGAATTGCCTATTTCAGCGCCAGATTGTATTTCACCTTACTTTTTCGGGTATTCTATGCAGGAGACACTAAATTTATTTGAAACCAAGATAAAATTTATTGAAAAAGTGAATGGTCTTGCTGTATTTATAGTTCACACGCCAGCATGGGGAAAAAAAGACGCACAAAACAGGTTGTTGTTATTAGATACAATTTTAGAAAGCTCAAAAAATTCTTTTCTTACAAACATAAAGGAATTAACAGATTGGTGGGAGAGCAGGAGCAATTTGTTTTTGGAAATAACAGGCAATAAAATAATATTAAACAACAACAATAAAAAAGAAATCCATAATATTTCAGTAAAAATAGAAACAATAGAAAAAATAGCAGAAATAAAAGTGCCAAAAATAACGCCTGAAGAAAAGTTAATTATAGCATGATCCAGTATAAAGAAAAAGTAAAGGAAAGATTTGATGAATTATCAGATTCTTACTCAAATAATGCAGTTTCTTATATAAGAAACAAAAGATTAAAATCTATAAATAAATATATAAAAAAAGAAGATAAAATTCTAGAAATTGGTTGTGGTTCTGGTAATATTCTAAAATTTGTTAATTCAAAAAATATTTATGGCCTTGATATTAGCCCAAAAATGATTGAATTTTGCAAAAAAACAATTCCAAATGGAGATTTTACAACAGGAGATGCTGAAAACCTTCCGTATGAAGATAATTTCTTTGATAAAGTAATTATTAGTGAAGTTCTTTATTATTTGCCAAATATAGAAAAAGCATTAAAAGAAGCCCATAGAGTATTAAAAAAAGACGGGTTATTGTTGATCACCTCTTTAAATAAAAGATATAATTTTGTTAAATCAGTTGTAAATACTCTAAAAATAGGTGTTCATGACAATGTTTCAATGTCTTACTTGTCATTGAAAAATCTGAAAAATCTTCTAGAGAAAGACTTTAAAATAAAAGAAATCTCCTCAATTCCGTTAAAAATAATACCATCAGATTATTCATTGATATTTTTCATATCAGCTGAAAAATGAGTCCGAAACTATCAGTAATAATTCCAATGTATAATGAGCAGGAAAATGTAGTTAATACTTTAAAAAAAGTTTCAGATGTTTTGTATTCAATGAATATTGATTATGAACTAATTATAGTTAATGACGGATCTACTGATAATACATTAGATTTGTTAAAAAAAGAGGCTGAAAAATACAAGAGATTAAGAATTATTACTTATGAAAAAAATAGAAATCTGGGCGGTGCCTTAAAGATAGGATTTGAAAAAGCAAAAGGAGATCACATAATTACAATAGATTCTGATCTAAGTTATGATGCAAAATTTATAGCTGATTTATATCATGAAGCAGAAAGATCAAATTACGATATTATTCAGGGTTCTCCATATATGAAAGGAGGGAGTGCTTTAGGGATTCCCCCATTAAGATTAATTATAAGTAAAGCATCAAACAGATTTTTTAGTTACCTTATTGGTGTAAATATCCACACAGTAACAGGAATGCTAAGATGTTATAAAAAAGAAGTAATTGATTCTTTAGTTTTGGAATCAAATGGCCCGGAAATTATGTTTGAAATCTTGTCAAAATCAGTTTTATTAGGATTTAAAATAAAAGAAATTCCAGCCATATTAAAAGGAAGAGAAAGAGGAATATCAAAATTTCAGCATCAGTTAAAAAAAGTATTTTCAGAATATTTCTCTTTATTATATTCAGAAAAACCAATTGTATTTTTCAAAATGCTTGGTATTTTTTTAATTATTTTAGCTTTGATTTATTCAGGAATTAAAATATCTTGGTATGCTCTAGGTCGTGTTTCTTTATCAGAACCAGTAATAACTAACCCAGTTATAATTCTAGTATTATTAGGTTTTCTAATATTCTTTTTTGCAATAATAATAAACCAGTTCACTCAATTACAAAAAAATTTACTGATTATTCAAAAACAAAATAAGGAATTGCAGATCAAATTAAAAGAAAAATAAAGATGAAAATGGGTTGGTTTTTATATGTTTTTTTTGGGATGGTTCTTTTCTCAGATATGGTTTAATTTTCAAAAAGCTAACTTCGGACTTAAGGCCAAACATTCTTCTGTTGTTTATATTTAGTTTTGGAATGATTTTTTATTTAATTTTAATAAAATATTTATATCCTTGAAAATTAATAAAATTATGATCAAAAAAATAAGGGGTGGATATAAGGTGCTTTCTGAATCTGGCAGAAATATGGGTACTTATAAGACCTTAAAAGAAGCAAAAAACAGGCTAAGGCAAATTGAATATTTTAAACATGAAAATAAAAACAAATAAAAACCCTTTCTAATTGAATTTGGCTAATATGAAAAAAGTAGTAACTGTTTGTGGTACTAGGCCAGAATGGACTAAATTGTCTGCTCTAATTCCAATGCTAGACAAAGAATTTAATCATATTTTAGTTCATACAGGACAGCATTATTCTTACAATATGGACAAAATCTTCTTTGAAGAACTTCAGTTAAGACAGCCAAATTACACATTAGAAGTTGGCTCAGGAACTCAGGCAGAGCAAGTGGGAAAAGGAATGATTGAATTTGAGAAAATATTGTTAAAAGAAAAGCCGGATGTGGTAATTACTTTTGCAGATACAAATGCCCCGATTACTGGTTCTTTAGTAGCATCTAAGTTGCACATTCCTGTTGTACACATTGAAGCTGGCGCACGATCTTTTAATAGAATAATGCCAGAAGAAATAAACAGAATAGTAACAGATCATTGTTCAGATTTATTGTTTCCAGCAGATAAATCAGCATATAAAAATCTAGTAAAAGAAAATATTCCGAAAAATAAAATATTTTTAGTGGGGAGAACAGTTTATGAAGCCTGTTTGAGAACAAAAAAATTAGCCTTAAAATTAAATTTGCCTGAAAAATACAATCTGCAAAAAGAAAATTATGTTCTCTTAACAATGCATAGGGCAGAAAATACAAATGATTTGGAAAGACTAAAAGGTTTGATTTATGCAATTAATGAAATCTCAAATTTGGTAAAGATAGTTTACCCAATGCATCCAAGAACCAAGAGAATAATAGGAGAAAATAATCTAAAGATAAACGATAATGTAATAATTATAGAGCCACAGGGTTATTTGGAATTTACAAGTTTGTTAATTAATTCAAAGTTTGTAATGTCAGATTCAGGGACAGTTCAGGAAGAAGCTGTAATTTATAATATTCCTTGCGTAATTTTAAGAAATGAAACAGAATGGACAGAATTTGTTGAAAAGGGAAAGAATATACTTGCAACAACAGACCCCAATAAAATAATCCCAATAGCAAAAGAATTATTAATTAATCCAAATAAAATTTCAGAGTTAAAATCAATAAAAATCAATCAAAAAAAGAACACATGTAAAAAAATAATTGAAATAATAAAAAATGAGCTTATCAAATAAATCAATTTTAGTGACAGGCGGAGCCGGCTTTATAGGAAGTCATTTAGTTGATGCTTTAACAGAAGAAAATCCCGAAAATTTAGTTTTATTGTCAAATTTCTTTTTGGGAAAAGAAGAAAATATTAAAGAAGCAAAAGAAAAATTCCCCAAACTAAAAGTTTGCAATGGCAGTGCTGCTGATTATAATGTAGTCAGAAAGATTTTGGAAGATAATAAAATTGACATTGTTTATAATTTGGCTGTTATTCCATTGCCAGCATCTTTGAAAGACCCCTTATGGAGCACTTTAGAAAACATAAACATTGCATTAAATATCTGTGAATTATTAAGAATAGATTGTTTTAAAAAATTGATTCATTTTTCCTCTTCAGAAGCATATGGAAGTGCATTAAAAGTCCCGATGAATGAAAAGCACGAATTAAATCCTGAAACTCCTTATGCAGCAAGCAAAGCCTCTGGAGATTTGATTGTTGATTCTTATTATAGGACTTTTAAATTAGACACTTCAATCTTAAGGCCATTTAATAACTATGGCCCTAGGCAAAATGCAGGCAAATTTGCAGCTATAATACCTCTTTTTATCAAGAAAATGATGAATAAAGAAAATACATTGACAATAAATGGTGATGGTGAGCAGACAAGGGATTTTATTTATGTAACAGACACAGCTAACGCTGCTGTTGAGTTTTCTAAAAACAAAAATGTAGTAGGCAAGACAATAAATATTGCTAGCGGAAGAGAAATTTCCATGAATTATTTGGCTGAATTGCTCTGCAGGGAAATGGATTTTAAAGGAAAAATAAACCACGGTCCTGGAAGGCCTGGTGATGTCAGAAGGCATTTTGCTGATATATCATTGGCTAAAAAATTACTAAATTTTGAGCCAAAAGTTAAATTTGAAGAGGGTATAAAATTAACCTGTGATTGGTATAAAAAAAATTTAAATAAGAATAAATAGCGCTTTTAAACAATGAAACTTGAGTATAGGGTAAGAATAAACGCAGAAAATCTAACTAGTAAGGCTCTTAAAGAAATAGAAAAAAACATTAAAAAGATACTAGAACTTCCAAAGGTTTTTTCTAATGAAGAAGAATATGAAGAAAATTTATTGCTTTTTAGTTTTAAAAAACCTGCAAGAAGAGATATCAACATATCAGGAAAATATCCTGATTTAGATTATTTGGTAAAAGATCTGGTAAAGCCATTTGGCCAAGAGCGATTTGTTGATATTGGTTATGAAATCTTTAAGCATAATCAATTAAGTTTTTCTAAAATAAATTATTAAATAATTATTTCGCTTTTGCAAAAACCACATTTAACTTTTCCTTTTAAATAAATGTCGCCCAATTTCTTGCCGCATTTGCAGACATAACCAATTAACTTTGCAGGTACACCATAAACTAAACCATATGCAGGAACTTCTTTGGTAACTACGCTACCAGCTCCAACCATAGCAAATTCTCCTATTGTTAAATTACATAATACGACAGAACCCGCCCCAATTGAAGCTCCTTTTTTTACTAAAGTTTTGCTTAACTTCCAGTCTAAACCTTTCTTTAAAGATCCGTCGATATTTATTGCCCTGGGTTGAACATCATTTGTAAAAGTAGTATGAGGGCCGACAAAAACGCCGTCTTCTAAAGTTACTCCCTCGTAAACAGAAACATTATTCTGGATTTTTACATTATTTCCTAAAATTGCCCCAGAATCAACAAAAACATTTTTTCCTAAAATACAATTTTCCCCTATTTTAGCTCCCTTTCTAACATGGCACTGGTGCCAAATATTTGTATTATTCCCAATAGAGGCTCCTTCTTCCACATCAGCTGTTTTATGTATCATCCCCAAGAATTATAGGAAAAAACTTATAAAACTTTTTAATTATCAAAAAACTTAAATATATTTAATTTTAAAGAAAAGGTAAAGACTATGTTTGATGTTTTGTTGATTAATCCTCCTTATTTTAAAAAGGGAGGTAACATATGGAAGACTGTTTCTAGTTGCATGCCCCCATACGGTTTAGCTGTTTTAGCAGCTTGTATAGAGCAAGCAGGATTTAAAGTAAAAATTTTAGATACTTACGCAGAACAATTGGCAGTAGATGATGTTGAAGAATATCTAAAAAATAATTATGATGAACCCAGGTTTATTGGATTGACATCTAGTACAGTAAATGTAAAACAAGCTTATGCAGTATCTGATATTTGCAAAAAACTTTGGCCAAATGCAAAAATGATTTTTGGTGGTGTCCATGCAACATCAAAACCAGAAGAACCATTAAAAAACAATGCAGCACATTTTGTAGTTCGGGGTGAAGCAGAATACACTTTTGTAGATTTAATTAAAGGTCATTCATTAAAAGAAATTAAAGGCCTGACTTACTTTAATGAAAATAAAGAAATTGTTCATAATCAAGAAGGGGAATTTGTTGATTTGGATAAATTGCCAATGCCAGCATATCATTTGATTCCAATGCATAAATATTTTCCTGCAGTTGGTTCTTACAAAAGGCTTCCTGCAATGAATGTTGTTACATCAAGAGGCTGTCCAGGTAAATGCACATTTTGTTATCAGCCTTTTGGAAATGCATTAAGGCAAAGGTCCCCAAGAAAAATAGTTGATGAAATAAAAATATTAGTTGAAAAATATGGAACAAAAGAAATCTGTTTTTATGATGATAATTTTACTACTTTTAAGCACAAAACAAGAGAATTCTGTAATATATTATTAGAGGAAAAAATTGATATAAGTTGGATATGTTTTGCAAGGGTAGATTGGATAGATATTGATTTATTAAAATTAATGAAAAAAGCTGGATGTCACCAGATATTGTTTGGGGCAGAATCAGGAAATCAGCAGATATTAAACAATATAAGAAAAAATATTACTCCCGAAAAAATAAAGAATGCAGTCAGGGCTGCTCAAGAAGCAGATATTGATTGTAGGGTTACTTTCTTATTTGGTTGTCCAGGTGAAACAGAAGAAACAATGGAAGAAACAATAAAATTCGCTTTGGAATTAAATCCAGATATTGCTTTATTTAACATAGTCTCTCCTAATCCCGGAACTCAAATGTATGATTGGGCAGTTAAAAATAATTATTTAAAAACAGAACAATGGGATGAATATGATTGGGGGGAAGTTCTTCTTAACTTGCCAACAGTATCTCCAGATAAAGTAAAACATTATTATAAAATGGCTTATAGAAGATTCTACTTAAGGCCAAGATATATTGTCAGAAGATTGATGAAAATTAGGGATAAAAATGATATTGTAAATATTATGTATGGCGCAAAGGCAATTTTGAATGTTTTAAGAATGTACAACAGCCATTAGTTTTTTAAATCTAATTCTTTAAACAAAAACAATGAAATTAAGAAATCTTTTGGAAAAAAGAGAAGCAAAAATATTTCTTACAATTTACATAGTTTACCTGATTTTTATGACAAATTTTGGTGGGAATTTTATGGCTGATTCTATGTTATCAGCAACAATCTCATTGGTAGAAAAGCAAACATTTGTAATTAATGACTATGTTTCTGAAGTATGTAAAGAAACTGGTTGTGATCATGCCGTTTACAATGGAAATTATTATTCCGGATTTGCTCCAGGATTAAGTATAATAGCAATTCCTCTCTACTTAATATCATTTCCATTCTTAAATTATTTCTTGGAAGACGGATTATTTAGAAATACAAAAACAGAATTAAAGTTAATAGCCATTAATATCATAGTAACAATTTTTATTTCTTCACTGTTATCAGCATTAACTTCTGTTTTAATTTATAAGATATCTTCAAATTTTACAAACAATGAGAAAACAAGATTGTTAGTTACATTTTTGCTAGCTTTTTCAACAATTTATTTTTTATATTCAACAGGTTATTATGCTAGGATAATAGCTGGTTTTTTCAGCATTTTTGCTTTTTACAAATTAATTAATATTAAAAAAGAACTTTTAGAGAATAAAAAACCAAAAACCAAAAACCTGCTCATTGCTGGTTTGTCTTCTTCAATAGCTATAACAATGGATTATCCTCATGTCCTGATTTCTTTTGTCTTATTTATATATTTGCTGAGTTTTTTAAGAGAAAAAAGAATTTTATATTATATTATAGCCTCAATAATTCCAGTTGCTTTAATTTTATTATACCATTATACTATTTTTGAAAATCCGTTTGCAACACCAGAACATTTGAGAGCAAATCAAGCAAATTACGAAGCCCTGGTAAAAGGGATAGGTGGTTTTTCCTATCCTTCCTTAGAGAAATTATATTTATACTCATTTAGCCCAGAAAGAGGAATCTTCTTTTATGCACCAATTTTTCTATTGTCTTTATATGGGATTTATTTAGGTTTTAAAAAACATAAAGCAGAATTTTTAACAATAATATTTATATTTCTATCAACTTATTTGCTATATTCATCAAATATTTGGCCGTGGTTTTTCGATGGTAGCTTCGGCCCGAGATATTTGTTAGTGGCTTTTCCTTATTTAATCCTGCCATTAAGCATAGTACTGGAAAAATCGAAAAATATATTGGCTTATTTTTTAATATTGGTTTCTTCTATTATAAGTTTGTTAGGAGCTATGTTTGATAGGACAGCTTTATGGACATATTCTTATGACATTAAAAATCCGTTGGTAAATTCTTACATTCCTTTATTTTTAGAAAGAGGTTTTTCAAATTACACCTTAAATATAATTAACTACAAGATATTTAACATTCCAGTCTATTTAATTAACATAATATTCTTTGCAGAGCTGATAGTTTTGTTCTTAATAATTAAGAAAATCTGGAAATAATATTAAAAGAGCCATTTTATTTTCAATTTTAACATGCTTAAAAAATAACTTGGTCTAAAATAATATTTTCTAAGTGCCTCTTCAAGTAAGTCCTTTACTTCTTCCTGGCTCAAATTCTTATGCCTGTAAACCAAATTAAACTGGGTGTATTTTTCATAATCATCAGTCAATATTCTTCCTTCTTTTTTTAATTGTTCATAAAAGCCAGTTCCAGGATATGGGGTGGAAATGGCAAATCTAGCCAAAGGAGTGTTTAATTTTATAGCATAATTTATTGTGTTTCTTACAGTTTCTTTTGTATCTCCTTCGTAGCCTAGTATATAAAAAGCGCTGACTTTAATGCCTAATTCTTTGCAGATTTTTATTATTTTTTCCTGATGGTTTTCTTCTATTAATCCTCTTTTGTTTAATTTTGCAATTTCAGGATCAGATGTTTCTATTCCGACATTAATATTTCTTAATCCTGCATCAAACATCTTTTTTAAGTTATTTTCATTCAATAAATCAAGCCTTGTTTCCATTCCCCAGACAATGTTCACATTTCTTTTTTTTAATTCCTCACAAAATTCATCTATAAATTTAGGAAATAAACCAAAAACAGGATCTCTAAACTGTATTCCTTTAACTCCATATTTTTGTTGTAAATTTAAAATATCATCCACAACCTTTTTTGCGCTTCTCTGCCTTATTTTAGGTCCTTGGTATTCTCCGTAAGTGCAGTAAAACCTGCAGCTATATGGGCATCCTTTGCTAGCCTGTAAAACCAAAAATGGTTTCTCAGAAATAGCTGGGCTATATCCATATTTTTTCAGTGGAAAGCTAGTAAAGTCAGGACTTGGTAATTTTTCCATGTCTGTTAAAGAACTTACAAAGACATTGCCTTTTAGTTGTTCCAAATTTTTAAAATCGTTCATGAAAAAGCTTTCAGATTCCCCAAGCAAGACAAAATCTCCTGAATTGAATATCTCGGGATTTCTGGAAGGAAAAGGCCCGAAAAATCCTACTTTTGCTTTTGGGAATTTTTCTTTTAACAATTTACAGATTTTGTTTTCATTTTTAAAATCAACAACAGTTCCATAAACTAAAATTAAATCATAATACCAATTCTCATCAGGCAAATTTTCTTCAAAATATTTTACATAATGTCCTTGTTCTTTAAACAAACCTTGTAAAAAAGCGAAGCTAATTATTGGTAGTCTGATTGATCTCTTTTTGATCAATCTTATAATTCTAGATGTAAAAGAATTTCCATAATCATCAGCAGTTCCAAAGCCGCCATTAAGATCCTTGTTCATTGCATAATTTTTCTCTTTGTTTACTGGATGAACTAATGCAATGTTTAATTTTTTAGTAATAAAATTATCTTTTTTTCCTATTGTCATATTTGAAACTAATTGCTCCATTTTATCACGTTTTTAGATAAACTTTCTATTTAAATTTTTTCTTGCTTAATTATCCTTGGGATTATAAGGGTCTTTATTATCTATAAGTTCTAAAGTATATTTTAAAATAGCAACTATCTCAGATTTGCTATATTTATCAACATTTCTTTCAAATTCTTCTCTTGCAAATTTTAATGGGTTTTTGCCTGTAGTTCTTACTTTATCTTCTTTTGTTGTGTTCGGTTTACCAATTCTATTTTTATTCCCATTAAATAATAAATTGCTTATTAAAAAATCCATTTGCTTTTCAATATCTATTGAAACACTAATTGCATTTCCTCTAATTGCTCTTAAAATACTTTCTTGTCTATCCTTTTCTAATAGGTCTTTTTCATCATAATCCAAATATTTCCTTATTTCTTCCAGAACTTTTGCATCACATTCAAATATTTTCGCGTGCTTGTCTATAATTTATTTATTATTTGAAAACTCCAATGCAATTCTTAAAGCTTCAAAAGCATCTTCTCCCTTTATTGGAAATTCTTTGCCTTCTTTAATGCAATTCAAAAAAGATTGTAACTCTACTTTTAACGGCTCTTCTTTTTTGATTTCCATATTAACCTTTGTTGGTTTTCCAAATTTAATTATAAAATCTCCAAAGTCATCATAATCTTTTGCATAATTGCTTTTGTAAACATCTAATTCTTGAGTAATATAATTTAGTTCAGCATATCCTCTTGAGCCAGTAACATTAAGCAATCTTATTTTAATTGGTGTTACCCAATTTACTTGAATAAATGCATTTGTGTTTCCATATTTTAGCAACAAATCAGCATAATCCCCATTTGATATCAAGGAATTTCCTAGTAACCCGAACAATTTTGATGGTTTTTTATTCAATAAGTAATTAAAAATATCAATATCATGCACAGCCAAGTCAATTATGACATTTGTGTCTTTAACTTTTGGGGGAATAACGCCGACTCTTCTACACATAATAGAATTAATTTCACCTAATTCAAAATTATCTAGTAACTCTTTTAGTTTTATTATTGCTGGATTAAATCTTTCAATATGCCCGACCATGAATTTTATATTTTTTTCTCTTGCTTTTCTTATAATTTCATTTGCATTTTCCAATGTATCAGCTATTGGTTTTTCAAGCAGAAAAGGAACTCTATTTTCAATAACGTCCAGAGCTACCATCTTGTGAAAAGAAGTTGGAACAACAATAGAAACAGCATCTAACTTTTCTTTAGAAAGCATTTCTTTGTAATCTTTATAATAATTGCATCTGAATTTTTCGCTGACTTTTTTTCCTAGTTCCTTATTAATGTCGCTGACAGCAGCAAGGCAACCAGCCTCACAATAGACTCTGGCATGATTGCTTCCCATGTTTCCAATACCAATAACGCCTACCTTCATGTTATTTCCTTTAATATTTTTATTATATAATCTAGTTCATCTCTAGTCAAGCTTGGATGAACGGGCAAAGATAAAACTTTCTTGCATAATTCATTAACAACTTTAAATTCTTTTCCATCATACCCCAATTTCTTGTATATTGGCTGCTCAAAAACAGGTTTGGGATAAAATATGTCTCCTTTAATTCCATTGTCAAGCAATTTCTTCAATACTTCATCCCTGTTCTCAGTCAAAATAGTAAACTGGTGAAATACATGTTTATATCCTTCTTTTACTTTTGGAAGAACTATATTAGAATCTTTTAAATTTTTTATTAAGTAATTAGCATTCTCAATTCTTTTATTATTAAAAAAATCCAATTTCTTTAATTGTTCTATACCAATTGCTCCGGCAATATTAGTCATTCTAAAATTTAATCCAAATATTTCATGATAATATCTTGTTTTGCTTCCATGATTTATTATCATCCTACATTTCTCGGCAAATTGTTCATCATTGGTTGTAATTAATCCGCCTTCTGAAGTTGTCATGTTCTTTGTTGGATAAAAAGAAAAGCACCCAGCCCCAAAACTTCCTGCTTTTCTTTGTTTAAATTCTGCACCATGTGCTTGTGCAGCATCCTCAATTAAAATTAAATTATTATTTTTGCAAATCTCAGAAATCTTGTCCATATCAGGCATCAATCCAAAAAGAGAAACTGCAATTATTGCTTTTGTTTTTTTGGTAATTTTTTCTTGAATTAAATCTGGATTTATATTAAAATTGTCTTCATGAATATCAACAAAAACAGGTTTTGCATTTACGCTTAAAATAGAGTTTGCAGTTGCGGCAAAAGTAAAAGAAGTTGTAATTACTTCATCTCCTTCCTTGATATCGTATCCCATTAAAGCAGTTTGCAAAGCAGTTGTTCCAGAAGAAGTGGCAATTCCGTATTTAACTCCAATATATTTTGCAAAATTTTTCTCAAACTCCCTGACTTTTTCACCCTGAGCCAAAATACCCGACTTTAGAACATCTGAAACAGCCTTAATTTCCTCTTCCCCAATTACTGGTTTTGCAATATTTATCATCTTTTTTCTACCATAAAAATGTATTTAAAGTTATTTATTAACTAAATTTCTAATGGATCTAATATGCATAGATATGGATAATACCTTGATAGATTCTGATAAAACCCATATCATAGGTTATCTTTACGCTTTTAAAAAGAACAAGCTTCCAAAAGTTTCTATAAAAAAAATAAAAAAATACTTCGGACTGGTAAGTTCTGAAATTGTAAAAAATTTATTTCCAGAAATATCTGGGCAAAAACTTCAGAAAATATTGGAAGATAATTATAAATACTTTTTTAAGCAAAGGCACCACCTAAAAGCTTTCAGAGGAATAAAAAAAACATTATCAATCTTAAACAAAAAATATAATTTGGTTTTAATTTCAAATTGCTCAAAAAAAGAAGTTATAGCTTCTATTAAAAAAACAAAAATTAATCCTAAATTATTTAAATTAATGATAGGAAGTAATGAAGTAAAAAGGCCAAAACCATACCCAGATGAAATTTTGTTGGCTGAAAAAAAATTAAGGCAAAAAGTAAAGTTTGTAATTGGTGATTCTCCTTATGATATAATAGCTGGAAAAAAGGCAAAGGCAAAAACAATAGCTGTGTTAACAGGCAATCACTCAAAAAAAGATTTAGAAAAAGAACACCCAGATTTTATCTTAAAGGATTTTAATAAAATCTTAAAAATTCTAAAATAAAATTATATACTCTAATATAAGAATATTTAAAAAGAAACTATTATTCTACAGTGATAAGAGGGGGAATTGTTAATGCAATATGCTTTACATAATAAAAAAACAGGTGAAGTAAAAACTTATGAAGTATCTTACTCACAAGTACTTCAGGAAAAAACAAACAGACTATTGACAACATTAATTATTCTTATATTCGTTCTATTATTGGTAATTGGATATACCTTAATTAAAGTTGACACCCTGAATATACCAACTAGATTAATCTATGGCTGGTAAATTCAGAGATAAAAAATAAAAAGAATTAATTGTAACTATTAAGATACAAAGCTAATATCTGGATATTAAGGTTTTTATATTGTCTCTTAAAGTGATTATATCTGATTTTTCTCTCTTTTAATGCCCAGATCTTCACCCACAAGTCTTTCTGAGATTTTAATGGTAACTCCTTATTCTCAGAAATCATGTAAATATGGTTGTATGCTAATAGCTGTTTATGCACCTTTAAAAGCTGTTCTTGTAACATTTTTATTCTTTTTCCTATAAGATATTTATAGTAGTAGTCCTAACTACTATATAAACATTAGCTAATTAAAAATAGCAAAAACTTATATAATTCTCTTAAACCAGTTTAATAAGCCAAAAATGTACCATATAATACTTGATACTGATTTTATTCTGCATTCAATAGAAAATAAAGTAGATTTTTTTGAAGAAATAAAACGAATATCTCAGTTTAAATATAAAATTTGTATAATAGACAGAACTTTAGAAGAATTAAAAAATAAAAAAAATGAAAAATTAGCTCTAAGTCTATTAAAAAATAAAGTTGATATAATACAAACCAAAAAAGACAAGCCTGTAGATGACCTTATTTTAAGCCTGGGGAGTAAGAATATTGTGGTTTGTACTTCTGACAAAGAACTTAAGGAAAAGCTTAAAAAGAGGAATATTCCGGTTATTCATTTAAGAAAAAGAAAATATCTTGTGATAGAGAATGTATTATAAAATTAATGTCAAAACCTTCATCAGAGTACCGCCTTCAAATTTTGGAAAGGACACTAGAAATATAATTTTAAATATATTAAATGAACAATTTCAAAACTATATCTCAGAAAGATTAGGCATAGTTATTGGTGTTCTTGATGTTCAAGAGACAGGCGAAGGAGTAATAATTCCTGGTGATGGAGCAGCATATCATGAAACCAAATTTACCTTGCTTACATTCAAGCCAGAAGTTCAGGAGATTGTTCTTGGAAATGTATCAGAAATCACAGATTTTGGTGCATTCTTGGATTTAGGTGCTATCGAAGGTATGATTCATGTTTCACAAACAATGGATGATTTCGTAAGCTTCTCTAAATCAAATGTTTTGACAGGAAAAGAATCGAAAAAAGTTTTAAAAGTTAATGATAAATGCAGAGCAAGAATAATTGCAGTTTCATTCAAAGATTTAGCCAATCCAAAAGTTGGTCTTACAATGAGGCAGCCTTTTTTAGGGGCAATCAATTGGATTGAAGAGGAAATTAAATCAAATTCAAAAGTAATTGAAGAGAAACAAAGTAAAAAATAATTAAGCTTCCAGTTTTTTGATGAAGCTTTTTTCAAAAAATTAGAAAAATGGTAAAAAAAGTTTGTAGAAAAGACAAATTATTGTTCGAAGGATCAGTATGCCCATTATGCAAGTCAGATTCATTTGGTCAGAACTGGAAAGGAAGAATATTCATAATAGATGCAAATAAATCAGAAATAGCAAAAAAAATAGGTATAACGGCAAAAGGCGAGTACGCAATTAAGGTAAAATAAAAATGCAAATTCTAGAACAAAAAGAAGAAAAATTATTGCATAGAAAAGAAATTAAATTTAAAGTAAATTTTGAAAAAGTTACTCCAACTAAAGAAACCTTAAAAAAACAAATTTCTGAAAAATTAAAAGTAGAGCCCGAATTAATTGTAATTGAAAAAGCCAGCCAATGTTTTGGAGAAAGAACAGTAGAAGTTTCTGTATTAATTTATTCTGACAAAGATTCAATGAAAAAAGTAGAAGTAAGGAATAAAAAAATAAAGAAAAAGCAGGAAGCTAAAAAAGAATAATGGCAAAACAAAAAGTAAAAAATAAAAAACCAAGTGAAAGATGGAAAAAATACAAAGTAGATCCATCAGGCAAATTAATTAAATCAAAATCCTGCCCTAAATGTAGTGAAGGAATTTTCATGGCAGAGCACAAGGACAGATCTTATTGTGGTAACTGCAAATATACAGAATTCAAAGCTAAATAAAAAATTTTTAAATACTTTTATCCCATTTATAATCAGTATAAAGGATAAATATTTAAAATTAATTTAGAACCATCTGGTAAAGTTCTAAAGTTCTTTCCTCTTTTTCAGTTTTTTCCTCTAAATTTTCACCCATATTAAAAAATTCTAAAAAAACAGATTTTAATAAACTAATATATTCATTATTAGGTAGTAACAAATAGAAAGATTTATAAATTAAAAAAATCAAAAAATAATAAGGAAAAACCATAAAAAAATATGGAAATACATTCAAGCAACTATAGCGCAAGAGCAGAAAGTATTGTTGAAAGAGCTAAAAAAAGTGGAGTAGCTTCATTTTTTAAGAACTCATCTAGTCGTGATAAATTAGATATCTCTCTTGAAGATCTTTGTGCTTTAATTGGAGTTGGTGCCAGGATAATTAATTTAAATGATAGCTACAAAAGCGAAGAATTTTCATATAAACATGAAGTAGAATATGAATATTTCAGATTTATTGCATTTAGCGAAGAATTAATTTCCCCAGTTATTATGCAAGCTCACCGCTAAAAAAACATAACCTTTATAAATAAATATTTTAATCAAAAAAGAACAGGAGTTAAGATCAAATATGGCAAAACAAAAACCCCACTTAAATGTTATCTTTGTAGGTCATGTAGACCATGGTAAAAGTACAACTGTAGGTAGATTATTCTATGATGCTGGTGTTGTAGATGAACAAACTATGAGAAAGTTAAAAGAGAAAGCCCAGGAATTAGGTAAAGTTGGATTTGAATTTGCTTTTATTATGGATACTTTAAAAGAAGAAAGAGAAAGAGGAGTTACAATTGATTTAAACTATAAAAAATTTATAACTGATAAAAGAGAAATTACAATTATTGACGCTCCAGGTCACAGGGATTTTGTTAAAAATATGATTACTGGTTCTTCACAAGCAGATGTAGCTTTCTTAGTTGTTTCTGCTGTTGATGGAATTCAAGCACAAACAAAAGAGCACGCTTTATTGACAAAAACATTAGGAGTTGGTCAAATAGCAGTAGCTGTAAATAAAATGGATGTAGCTAATTTTGATGAAGCTAAATATAAGAAAATTAAAGATGAAGTTACTGTTTTATTAAAACAGTCTGGTTATAAAACAGAAGGTGTTGCTTTTATACCAATATCAGCATTTAAAGGAGATAATGTAGCAAAGAAATCTGAAAATATGTCTTGGTATAAAGGACCAACAATAAAAGAACAATTAGATTTATTCAAGGAACCTGAGAAACCAACAAACTTACCATTAAGACTTCCAATTCAGGATGTTTACAACATTACTGGTATTGGTGTAGTTCCAGTTGGTAAAGTTGAAACAGGAGTTATGAAAATTGGGGACAAAGTAATTATTGTTCCAGCAAGAGAAGGCAAAGGTATTTCTGGCGAAGTAAAAACAATCGAAATGCATCATGAACAAGTTCAAGTAGCAGAGCCCGGTGACAACATTGGTTTTAACATAAGAGGTGTTGCTAAAAAAGATATTGCAAGAGGAGATGTTCTTGGTCATTTAGACAAACCACCTCACGTCTTGCCTAAAGACGCAGAATTCACTGCCCAAATTATTGTAATAAATCATCCCACAGTTATGACAGCAGGATATACACCAGTATTCCACATACATACAGCACAAGTTGCTTGTCAAATAGTGAAAATTGAAAAGAAATTAGACCCAGCAACAGGTGTAGTAATTCAGGAAAATCCTGATTTTTTGAAAAATGGGGAAGCTGCAATTGTAAAGGTTAAACCAACAAAACCTTTGGTAATTGAAAAACAGAAAGATATTCCTCATATGGCGAAATTTGCTATAAGAGATGCAGGATCAACAGTAGCAGTTGGTATATGCACTGACTACTCCCAATAATTTTTTATTAAACTTTTTCAGATTTACCTTGTTCACTTTCCTATAATTAATTTACTTTCGGATCTACTTCTTTTAAGAAATCACTTTTGTGCTGTTATAATAGCTTCTAAATGTTTACGGAAAATTCTTTTTATTTTTTTAAAACCTATTTCCTGCATTAATTTCTTTTGTTCAGGTTCTGTCATTTTTCTATAGGGCTTTTCATCCTCTAAATAATGATTAACCCATTCTTTCTTTAAATCTGGACGTCCAATTTCTTCAAATTTATCAAATTGCTTTAATTGCCAGTCTGAATGAATTTTATCTTTCTTTTCATTTCCGAAATAATATTTATCTGAATTAATAAAAAATCCTCTGTTTTTCAAACACCTGTAAATTTCTCTTAAAACTTCTTCTCTATAATTTCTTTCAAAATTATGTAAAGTAAAAGCAGAAGCAAAAGCATCAAAAGTTTCATCCTCTACAGATTTAAGATATTTTATAGCATTATTTAGAACAAATTTAACTCTCGGGCTTTCAAAATTAAATAATCCTAAAGAAATTCTTGCTTGTTCTATCATTATTTTTTCATTATCTACTGCAGTAACTGAAATTTTCTGACTTGCTCTTAAAATTCTGCCAGTTGTATGGCCTGTTCCACAGCCTATTTCTAAAACTTCAATTATCCCATTATTTTTTATAGAATACTCAAATAATTTTTGTTCAATTATGTTTTGTAAATCTTCATAATAGGGACAAATTGATTTAAACAAGTCATAATCTTCTCCGATTCTTCCTGAAAATCTTTTATTCATTCTTCTTGGAATACTTAATTTTTCTAAAACACACTAGTCATCAAATTTCTTGATCAATTTTTTGTTATTAATAGAAATTTCAGACCTTTCTAATCTGGCTACTATTCCTTTGTAACTTGTTTCATAACTATGAATATCCAGTTTGTCTTTTTTTATTTTCTGAACCATACAATATGCATAGTTCTTCCTTCTATTTAAATAAAATGGAACTACGCAAGTAGTATAACGCCGCGACCCGGATTTGAACCGGGATGCCTTTGCAGGCCAGGCTAACTAGATTTTTTTCCAGGCCTGTGCAATCTCCTGAATTTTTTCAAAGAGTTTACCAGGTTATGCGATCGCGGCATAATAAAAATTTTAAAAAAATATTACTTATAAAGATAGCTATTTTTCTCCTAAAGTTAAAATGGCAAATAAGCCAATTCTTTTTTGTTTTATCACTTTTAATTTGTTTTTCTCAAAAGCTTTTTGAAATTCTTTTTCATTATAGATTTTTACATGTCCTGGCTCTATTTTTTTAAATAACCAATGAATAAAATTAGAGTAAAAATTTATGTCTGTAATAATTAATTTTCCTTTCTTTTTTAAAACTCTTGACATCTCTTTTATAGCTTTATTGGGATTTGGAAAATGGTGGAAAGCTTCTGTATTTATTACATAATCAAAAAAGTTATTCTCAAATTGGATTTTTTCAACATCACTGAATTTTAATATTGCTTTATTTCCTAGCTTTTTCCTAGCTATTTTTAACATATTTTTAGAAATATCTATGCCAAATAATTTCAATTTTTGATTTTTATTATATAAATAAATTAAGCTGTCACCAGTTCCACAACCAACATCTAAGATTTTAATATTATCTTTTAATTTTATCTCAACAACAGTTTTCTTCTGTATATATAATAGCCAGGGCTTTACAAAAAAAGAATAATCATAGAATCTAGCCCATAAATCAAAAAATCTTCTATTGATCTCTTTTATTTCCATTATTCTCTTAAATCTTTCTTCATTTGCTCAAACTCTTTTTTTGTTATTTCTCCTTTAGCATATCTTTTTTTTAAAATTTCTAAAGAATCTGAACCTAAATTCAGATTTCCATCTTTGAAATATTTAATAAAGAAATATGCCAAAATTAAAATAACTATTATCCAGAACAAAATATTCCACCCTCCGAATGGCCAATAAGACATCATTCCAAAACCAGGACCATAAGAACCCATCATGCCTTGAAAACCTCCACGATTCATCATATTTTGGGATATTGCATTTCTATTTCCACAATACATCATTTGCGCGATATTTATATGGGTTTGCTTCAAAGATTCTGAGCCTTCTCCACCCATTCTTTGATCCATTATTTCATGAATTTCTCCTGGATGCATCAGCTCCATGTAATACTCTCCAATACTTTCCAATTGATCTTCAGTTAAAAGGGAACAAGAAGTTTTGCTTTGAACAAGTTTTTCGCCTTCAATTATTTTCTCCTCATCTGCGTAAACAATGCCAGACAGCAAAAGTATTAACAAAATAAACATAAGCTTTTTCATATTTTTCACTAAGTATATCTATTTTTGATATATCAGAACAAAGGAAAGTATATAAATATTTCCAATATTAATTTTAAGATGAAGAAAATAAAAATAATAAATTTAGTAAAATTTTACACTCTTTTGTTTTTATACAAGCAGCCAATGTGCGGCTATGAACTAATTAAACAGCTTGAGAAATGCACTGGAAAGAAAATAAGCGCTAGCCATGTTTATCCATTTTTAAGTCTTTTAAAGAAAAACAAGATAATCTTGATTAAGAAAAAAGGAGAAAGGGGGAAAAAAGACTATGCTTTAACAAAAGAAGGAAGGTACTTTACCAAAAGATTGATTGACAAATTTGCACAATTAATTGAGTTTGACAAAAAAATCAAAATATGTGTAAGCTGCGGATGTAAATTACTCAATGGGGAATACAAAGAGAAAATTGGAAATAAAATTTTGTGTTTTTGCTGCAAATACTGCGCCAAAAATTATAGACATTAATATATTTTATGGCTTATAGAACTTCATCAATAAGGAATTAGAGACCACTGATACTGAGGAAAAGGCCATTGCAGCTGCGGCTATCATTGGATTTAATAAAAATCCTGAAAAAGGGTATAAAACTCCGGCAGCTATTGGAATTCCCGCTGTATTATAGAAAAATGCCCAAAATAAATTTTGCTTAATTTTCCTTAGTGTTTTCTCTGATATTTTAATTGCTATTGCAACGTCTCTTAAATCGTTCTTCATCAAAACTATGGTGCCTGTCTCCAGTGCAACATCTGTTCCAGAACCTATTGCAACTCCAACATCTGCTTGGGCTAACATTGGTGCATCATTTATACCATCACCGACTGTGATTACCTTTCTACCAATGCTTTGCAGTTTTTTAACTTCCAATGCTTTGTTTTCAGGAAGAACTCCTGCAAGAACCTTGTCTATTCCTGCAATTGAAGCAATTGCTCTTGCTGTTCTTTCATTGTCGCCAGTAATCATTATAACTTCTTTGCCTAATTTCTTGAATATTTCAACTGCTTCTGTTGAATGTTCTTTTAATGTATCTGCCACAGCAATTATGCCGGCAATTCTTTTGTTTATTGCCAATATCATTACAGTCTTTCCATGATCTTCCAGCCCAATAATAATTTCTTCTTCTTTTTTAAAAGAAATATTATTTTCCTCCATTAGTTTTCTGTTTCCCAGGTGAATTTTTCTAATACCAATATTTCCAATAACACCAAGGCCAGGAACTGCCTTGAAACTTTTGGCATCTTCCAAACTTATTTTCTTTAGCTCGGCTTTATTTAAAATAGCTTCTGCAAGCGGGTGTTCTGATTTTTTTTCTAGTGAAGCTGCAGATTTCAACACATCTTCTTCTGAATAATTATTTAACGGAAATACATCTGTTACTTCTGGATGACCTTTTGTCAGAGTTCCTGTTTTATCCAAAACAATTGTATCTGCTTTATGGACTATCTCCAATACTTCGGCATTTTTAATTAAAATCCCATTCTCAGCTCCTTTTCCTGTTCCAACAATGATTGCTGTTGGTGTTGCCAACCCCAATGCACAAGGGCAAGCTATGATTAATACAGCTATGAAATTGGCAAGAGCAAATGTAAACTCTTTTTCAAATATAAAATACCAAGTGAAAAATGTCAAAAATCCAATAATTAAAACGCCGACTACAAAATATTTGGAGATTATATCAGCCAACCTCTGGATTGGGGCTTTGCTTCCCTGGGCTTCTTCAACAAAATTAATTATCTGGCTTAAAACTGTATCTTTACCTATCTTAGTCGCCTTAAAAACAAAATGGCCGTGCTTATTTATAGTTCCGCCTATAACTTGGGATTTAACTCTTTTTTCCACTGGAATACTCTCTCCAGTGATCATTGACTCATCAACAGAAGAATCCCCTTTTACTATAACTCCGTCAACAGGAATTTTCTCTCCTGGTTTAATAGAAATTAAATCATTTATTTCAACTTCTTCTATTGATATTGTAATTTCTTTATTGTTCCTTATTACAGTTGCTGTTTTGGGCTGCAAACCAATTAACTTTTTTATTGCTTCTGATGCTTTCCCCTTTGCTTTTGCTTCAAGCCATTTACCAAGCATAATAAATGTAATTATAACTGCAGCAATGTCAAAATAAAGATCAGAACCAAATGTTTCTGGTGAGAAAACACCAAGAACACTATAAAAATAAGCTGCGCTAGTTCCAAGAACTATTAGGGTATCCATGTTTGCGCTTTTTACTTTTAATGTAGTAAATGCACTTTTATAAAATCTGTAACCAATAACAAATTGAATTGGCGTTGCCAATATGAAAAGGGCTATTTCTCTATATAAAAAATCTATTTTAAAAAATTCATAGAAAGCAAGGATAGACAAAGGTATTGTCAAGATCAAGGAAAATATGAATAGATTTTTCAATTTTCTTATTTCAGCTGCCCTAACTTCCTTTTCTCTGTCCAAAGATGTTTCTTCTACAGCCTCATAACCAGCTGATTTTATTGTCTTGATTATATCTAAAGAGGACATTTTTTCTGGATTATATCTTATAACTGCTTTTTCATTCTGGCTTAAGTTTGCTTCAATAATTGAATCTTTGAATTTTGCCAAAGAATTGCGGACAGACATAATGCAGTGCTCATTATCCATTCCAATTACCTTTAAATGAAGAACCCCCTGCTTGTCTTCAGAATCAAGAACTTCATATCCTGCCCGGTTTACTGCCTGGACAAACAAATTTTCATCAGCATTTTCATATTCTATAGATGCTTTTTCTGTTGCAAAGTTAACATTAGCATTAATTACACCAGAAACTTTTTTAAGCTTTTTTTCTATAATGGTTGCACAACTTGCGCAATGCATTCCCTTTATTTTGAGGACTTTTTTCCTAACCATATGTCAAAATCTGATAGGTCTTATATATAAATATATCTTTTGCCTTTAATTAACTAATGTTAAGAATTTTTAAATAGATTTATATAAATAAAGCTTTTTATATTTTTTGGTGAAATCATAAAAAAGAAGAGTTATCATCTTAAAAAAGAACTAGGTTTATTTGAACTTTGTCTTTATGGGGTTGGAATTATTTTAGGCGCTGGAATTTATTCTTTGATTGGGGTTGGCGCGGGAATTGCAGGAAATGCGATCTGGCTTTCCTTCATTATGGCTGCGGTAAGCTTTCCTTCATTATGGCTGCGGTAATTGCTTCTTTTTCTGGATTAAGCTATGCTGAATTAAGCTCAATGTATCCGAAAGAGGCTGCAGAATATAATTATGTAAAAAACTCATTTAAGAGAAGATATTTCTCCTTTATAATAGGATGGCTGATGATTTTTGCAAGCATTGTTGCTGCAGTTACTGTCATCTTTGGTTTCTCAGGTTATTTTACACATATTTTTGGCGGCAATTTAACTTTTGTTGCTTTGATTACAGTGCTAGTTCTTTCATTAATAAATTATGTTGGTATAAAAGAGTCTTCAACATTTAATATTATTTCAACTATAATAGAAACCATAGGACTATTAATTGTTATTGGCGTCGGAATTTATTTTTATTTAAAAAACGGGCTTGGAATTGATATCTTTGAAACTCCAGGAAATTCTTTTTTCACCCCGATACTGACTGCAACATCAGTTATATTTTTTGCATATCTTGGCTTTGAGGATATTGTGAATGTTTCTGAGGAAACAAAAAATGCAAAAAAAGTTGTGCCAAAAGCATTAGTGTTTGCAATAATAATTTCAACAATACTTTATATCTTGGTTTCTTTTGCTGCTGTCAGCATTGTCGGCTGGGAAAAACTGGCACAAAGCAAAGCCCCATTAACAGAAGCTGTTGCAGAGGTAATTCCTAATTCTGATTTTCTTTTTTCATTAATAGCAATGTTTGCAACAGCAAATACAGCCTTGATATTATTAATTGTCGGTTCAAGAATAATGTATGGCATGGCATCTGACAACAGCCTGCCAAAAATATTTTCAAAAGTTGGAGAAAGAGGAACACCTTATTTTTCTGTTATTTTTATAACAATAGTCTCTCTAATTATAGCTTTAATAGGAAATATAAAATCAGTGGCAATGCTGACTGACATAAGCCTGTTTATAGTTTATGCATTTGTCAACTCTTCATTAATTTTATTAAGATATAAAAAACCAAACATGAAAAGGAGTTTTATGACTCCGCTTAACATAGGGAAGTTCCCAATGTTGGCTCTTTTCGGATTATTGTCTTCAATATTCATGCTCTTCTTTTTTGAGAAATCAATCATATTTATAGAATTGGGCTTGATTTTGGCAGGATATTTATTATATAAAATATTTGTAAAGGAGAAAAACCAAAATAAAAAAAGGAGGAAAAAATGAAATTAAAAAAACAAAATTTTGCGCTTGCAGCTGGTGCAACAATGGGAATAATATATGTTGTTTGTGCTATATTTGTTACTTTATGGCCTGATTTTGCGCTTAGGTTATTTGGCTGGCTAGTGCATTTAGTAAATCTGGATAAATTTGCAGGTGATGTAAGAATAACATTAACAGGGTTTGTTATTGGGCTTTTGCAGGCAGTGATTTATACTTATGTTGGAGCTCTATTATTTGGTTGGCTACACAACAAATTTTTAAAGTAAATTTATTTTTATTTAATTTTAGACTGATTTAGATAGTCTTTTTTATGCAAAAATAATTTTTATTCATATTACTTTAATTATACCTGGACCAGCCATGCCCATTGAGCAACTGAATTTTATCGAGCCTTCTTTTTCAGGAACAAAATTTATTGTTTTTATCTGGTTTCTTGGCAAGTAGTCATTTATTCCTAAACTAGGCACTAAAAAAGTCTGTGCACATCCTGTTGCCCTCCTTCCATCAATACGCCATTCAACTGGAATTCCCTTTTTAACTGTAAATTTGGAGGGATAATAATCTAGACCTTCTACTTTCATTTCTATAACTTGTTTTCCTTCAACAAGTTTTGCGCTTGAATCTGTTGTTGGCGACTGTGCATTTGCTGAAGGCAGAAATGAATCAAAATTAAACGGGCTGCCAGTTAATGTAAGACCATAACTCATATTTGTAAAACCAAGAATTATTATTAATACAGCAACAAATTTTGTAAAATATCTCTTGAATGTTCCTTGGGAATAGCTTGTTAAATAACCAGTTGACAATAAAGCTGGCAAGGTTCCCAGAGAAAAGGCAAACATGCTTAAAGAACCAACTAAAAAACTTCCTGTACTTAAAACATATAATTGCAAGGCCTGAGTAAAACCACAAGGTAGAAAAAATGTTGAAGAGCCAAAAAAGAATGGAGCTGATTTAGAATTTGATACTGACAAATTATGGATTTTGTGCACTACTAATTTGGGCATCTTTATTTTTAATCTATTTGTAAAAGAGAAAATATTCAGAATCTGAAAACCTAAACTAAGCATGATTATGCTTACAAATATTGTTATGAATCCTGATGCTTTTGGTGATATTTTGAATATTGATCCTACTGCCCCCAAAAGCCCGCCTAATAATGTATATGAAAATATTCTTCCAACATTAAAATAAATGTGCGGCTTGAATTTTTGTTTTGGTGTTAAATCCGGATGTGCTTCATTATATTTTGTTGCTATTCCAAGCAACAGGCCGCCTGAAACTGCCATGCATGTTGAAAAAGCAGCAACCAATCCTATTAAAAAAATAAATCCATAACTCATATTTTCAGAAATTCCCAGATTTGGAAGTATATCAAACTGCTTAAACAACAAATAAATTCCAAGAAGAATCAGAAAAATAGCACCAATTTCAAGATGATCTTTTTTTATTTTTATTATGCTTTTATTTTTATCTTCTACATTCTGTTTTTTTTCAGTAACCATGTATTTTGTATCTTTTAGTGCTTCTTGTATCTGTGTTATTGATGGTACTTCAGTACAAGTTAATATTGCTTTTCCAGCTGAGTGATTTACTTCTGCTTTTAAGATTCCATTTATTGTTTTTAATTTTCTTTCTAAAAGAACTTCGCAACTAGAACAGGTCATACCAGAAATTTTTAATTCTATTTTTTCTGTCATTCTAATTTATATCCTAGTTTTTCTATTACTTCCTTTATTTTATTTAGATTAGTTTGTTTTTCATCAAATTCAATATTTAGTATTCCTGTTCTATAGCTTACTTCTGCTTTTACATTTATGTCCTGAAGGTCTTCTTTAATTAGTTCTTCACAGCTTTTACAGTGCATTCCTTTTACATTTAATTTTAATTTCATAATTCTCAGTGAAATATCAAAATTGGATATATAATCTTTTTGGTTGTTGTAAGGGTTACGAGAGAAAAGCATTTAAACTGACATCTATATTAGAAAATAAATTTTATACAAAAAAAACAATGGCAAAAAACATAGCACTTGGATTAATTTTGGTTGGCATTGCTATAATTTTTTTAATATCAATTTCAATATTTAAATTACAAATAAATAGTTTGACTAATGCATTAATGGTAGAAAGCGGGGGAACATGCATAATAGAAGGAAAATGTCTTCATGAAAAAAGCAACACACCAGTTTATATTGGGGTTGCCATAACTTTTGTTACTTTATCCCTGGGATTATATCTTATCTTTTTTGAAAAAGGCCAAAAATATACTGAAGAAGCTTACAAAGAAATTGCAAATTCTCTGAAAGAATCAAAGAAAAAAGAAAATAAAGACGAGAAATTTAATTTTTTATTAAAGGCTCTTAATGATGATGAAAAAAATATTATGACTGCAATCAGAGACCAGAATGGAATAGAACAGGCTACTTTAAGAATAAGAACTGATTTAAGCAAAACCAAGCTCAGCGTTCTTCTTAGTGAACTTGAGAAAAAAGGCCTTTTAAAGAAAGTAGCTGAAGGCAAAAAGAACAAAGTTTACCTTAAAATGTATATTTGAACGATTTGGAACAAGAATTCTGCATTTTTGAACAAAAACTGGGTGTTTGTTCTGGAAGTAAGATATTTATATTTACTTAGTTGAATTTTGTTTAAGATTTTATGAGGTGAAATTAAATTGGAAAAAATGGAAGAAAAGCAAAATAAAATAAAATTTGTTAAAATTATGAATATTTTATTGGTTTTTGGCTTAATTTTTGCTCTTTACAGCCAATTTCAATTACTTTCTATAAGAGCTGTAAATTCAGATGGTTTGGAAAATGCCAATGGCGCAGTTTTTGCTTCTAGCGAGGTATTACCTGTTGGCGTGCCAAGGATATATGGCCAGAAACTTGGGATTAAATATGATTTTGTAAGCTCAAATAATCAGCAGCTGGCTGATCAGACAATAGAAGTCTTAGGAAATCTTGACAGAACTATAAATTTAGAAGGGAAGAACTTAGAAAGATATGTTGATATTGTTTCTGAAATAAGCTGTGAATATTGCTGCGGCGCCAAGTCAATAATTGTAAGAAAAGAGGATGTTGCAGAAATGGAGAAGAATATACAAAACGCAATAACTACAGGACAAATAACTGAGGAAGAAGCAGTCAAGTTCAGAAGAACTGCTGGCGAAGCTGCATGTGGTTGTGCACATTCTTTTGCAATGAGAGGATTAGCAAAATACCTTATTCTAAACAATGGAGCTGAATTTACAAATGAAGAGATTTTAAATGAGTTAGGAAAATGGAAGACTTTGTTCTTTCCTGAACAAATGAGTGCCAAAGCAGCAGTAATGAAAGAAAAGAACATAGAATTTAGTTATGCTAATTTGGGAAGCAACAGATACAGGGGAATAGAACAAGGAGCTACAGCAAGCGGACAAATGGTAGGAGGATGCTGAAATGAACAAAAAAATGATAATGCTGATTTTAGCAGTTGTTTTAGTTTTGCTGATTGGAGTACAGGCTTATGAGCTTAATGTACTGAAGAAGAACATTAATGGCGACTTTGGTTTAGAAACTGGAACATTTTCAAGTGCTACAACAGCAAAACAAAGCAGTCCAGCAGCTGCCTCACAAATGGTAGGGGGATGCTGAAATGAAAAATGCTTATATTTTTTCTTTTTTTATTTTGAGCCTTTTAGGTGTATCTATTTATCTTTTGTCTGATAACCAAAATAAAATAGATGGAAATGTTGGCGAAGTTATTTTATATAAATCAAATACATGTGGTTGTTGCGGAATTTATTATAATTATCTTAGAAACAATATTGGTAATTCTATAAAGGCAGTGAATTTAGAAGATATGAATGCAATAAAAGAAAAATATACTATACCATTATTTCTCCAGAGCTGTCATACAACAATAATCAGTGGGTATTTTGTTGAGGGGCATATTCCTATTGAGGCTATTAACAAATTAATTTCAGAAAAACCAAATATAAAAGGAATAGCAATGCCTGGAATGCCTTCAGGTTCACCTGGAATGCCTGGAAAAAAGATCGGGTCTTTTGATGTTTTTGCTGTTTCAAATGATGGAAAAAGCGAATTATTTATGAGTTTGTGAGGAGAAAATGAAAAAATTTTTTATTTTTACTTTTTTATTAATATATTTGGATAAAGCGTATGCTCATTGTCCTCTATGCACTGTCGGCGCTGTTGCAGCTGCTGGCGGAGCTGCCTGGTTGGGATTAAGCCAAATTGTAATTGGCTTATTTATTGGGGCTTTTGCAATTTCTCTTGGATTATGGAGCTCTAGATATCTGAAGAAAAAATATGTTCCAATTCAAAATTTTTTAATCGCTCTTTTTTTATTTTTGACAATAGTCTTGCCAGTTTTACCTCTAATGAAAGAGCTTTATCCTTTTTATATAAATATTTCTGGAGATTATGGTTCTTTGCTAAACAGGACTTATATTATAAATTCTTTTTTAGGTGGGGGCATTATAGGTGGAATTATTGTCTTTTTGTCGCCTTTTGTAAGCATGAAAATTATGAAACTGAGAAATAATAAGCTGATCCCTTACCAGGGTGTATTAATCACTTTATTACTCTTAATAATAGCTGGGGTTATATTTCAACTGACATTATGAGCTTTTTTTATGTCCTTGGGATTATTTCTGTTTTGTTTTTTGTACTACTTTTTATAAAATCTTTTTTCAGACTAAATAATTTCTGTGTTATCTGCGGATCAGTAAGCTTGACATGGATATTGCTTTTAATTTTATACTGGTCTGGATATTTTAAAAATACATTAATTATTGCCTTACTTGCTGGACAGAGCATTCTTGGATTATTTTATTTATTTGAAAAAAAACTAGAGATGTTTCGCCTACCTTTTCTGCTTACTTTAACTTTTTTTGGATATTCTTTGTTTGGCGTTTATGATGGAATAAAAGAAAGTGTAATTTTCCTGCTTATTTTGTGGTTATTGTTTTTTGTTTTATACTATTATCAAGACAAAAATATGAAGTCATTTGTCAAAAAAATAATAGAGTGCTGCAGAAATTGGTAAACAGTAGGAATGAAAAAAACAGCAGAAGCAAGGAGAGAAAACCATTAATTTATGGTTTTCTTGGCGGAATTCTCTTAATTAGTTTTTATTTTTTTGTACTTAGTTTTGCAAACAGTTTCCAGCATGCTATGCAGGAATTTCTAAAATTATGGTATTTTATACTTCCAATTGTAGCTGGATTTGGAACCCAGGTTGGATTGTATTTTTATATAAGATCTTTTACAAATAGGATAAACTTAAATGGGGAAGTTATGGCTACTGGGGGGGTTTCTGGTGGCTCAATGATTATCTGCTGTGTTCACCATCTTTTTGATATTCTTCCAATTATTGGGCTAAGTGCATTTTCGTTATTTTTAGTAAATTATCAGACAAGTTTTCTTTTGTTTGGAATCTTGTCCAATTTTGTTGGATTAAGCATGATTCTAGGAATTATACAAAGAAATAATCTTTATACTAAAAATAATGGCTTCTTAAGAAAGCTGATGTTTTTAAATTATGACAGAACAGTTTATTATGTACTAGGAATTTCTGCTCTGATTTTTTTAACTAAATTAATTTCAACGAGGTGGTTTTAAATGTTTAAAGAAATATCTTTTGTATTTTTTGTAATTGTTTTAATCAGCGGGTTTTTCTTTATTTTTCTGGATTCTGGTGAAACAGAACTTAATTCATCTTCGAATTTACAGACCAAAACAAGTCAAAGCACAGTCAGCATTGATCTTACTCCACAATCATTTAATGGAAAAGAATTTGTTGTCAACATCGGTGTGAATACACATATAACTGATTTAAGCAGATTTGATTTAAAAGAACTTGCTGTTTTGGAAATTAATGGAAAGTCTATAAAACCAAAATCTGCACCAAAGCTTAGCGGGCATCATAACAAAGGTGCCTTGATTTTTGATGTAAATAAAAAACCAGAAGACTTTAAGATTATAGTAAAAAGTTTTCCAGATTTAGAATTAAGAGAATTTAAATGGTAAAAAATTAATTATTCCAACATTTCAATCTGAATCTGGACATCTTCAGGAATATGAACTCTCATTACCAATCTTAAAGCTCTTTCATTTACACCCAAGTCAATAACTCTTTTATGGATCCTCATCTCAAAATTATCAAACGAGGCTTTACCGCTGCCACATGGTGTTTTTCTTACTGTATGTTTTAATCTTCTTGTTGGCAAAGGCACTGGACCAGAAATGTTTACTTTTGTTTTTTCTGCTATGTCTTTAATAGATTCACATATCTGATTAAGTTGATCAATATCAGTACTTGCCAAATTTATTCTTGCTTTTGCCATAGAAATGATGGAAAATAAGAAATTTATAAATCTTTGGTTTAATCAGGCTTTGCACAAAAACTCCGGAAATTTTCCGAAAAATTCCTTGGCTGCTTTTAAGTTAAAATAAAAAAGAAAAGGTAGACTATTCTGAATGCCCCACGCAATTTTTACAAATCCACAAATTGCTTCTGTAGGATACACAGAACAGGAATTAAAAGATAAAAAAATAAATTATGCAGTTGGAAAATACAATTATATTGATACTGGAATGGGTCAAGCAATAGAAGAAAAAGAAGGCTTTGTAAAAATATTAGTTGAAAAATCAACAGGAAAAATTCTAGGCTGTCATATTATTGGTCATGAAGCAAGTACACTAATCCATGAAGTGATCATAGCAATAAAGTCAGGTTCTGGAACAATAGACAACATTACAAATTCTGTTCATATTCATCCATCTTTGTCAGAAGTAGTTCAAAGAGCAGCAAATAGCAGCATCTAAATACATATACTAGGACATATACTTTAAATCTATAAGAAACTTTATAAATAAAAGATAGCAAAAAAAAAACAATGGAAGAACAGAAAGAAGAAACTATAACATTAAAGAAAACAACAATATGGAAAATTTCAGCTGTTGTATTAGGTATTCTTTTCATAATATCAATTTTTACAGGCGGCTTTGGTTTTAGAGATAACGCTCCTACTGGAGGTACAGTATTAGATGACACTGGAAATAATGAACCAACAATAATAGCAAAAGTAAGTGTTGATGACGATCCAGTTTTAGGTAATAAAAATGCGCCTGTAACAATAATTGAATTTTCAGATTATCAATGTCCTTTCTGTAGAAGATCTTATACCCAAGTTTATTCTTTATTAAAAGAAAATTTCATAAATACAGATAAAGCAAAATTAGTTTTTAGAGATTTTCCATTGACAAGCATACATCCAGGAGCATTGCCAGCAGCAGAAGCAGCTGAATGTGCAGATGAACAAGGAAAATATTGGGAAATGCATGATAAAATATTCGATGAACAAAATAAATTTGGTCAAGGAACAGTTCCTTTTACAAATGACGATTTAAAAAAATGGGCTTCTGAAATAGGATTAAGCACAGGAGACTTTAATTCATGCTTGGATTCTGGAAAATACAAAAGCGAAGTTGAAAAAGATTTTAGCGACGGAAATGCATACGGAGTTTCAGGAACCCCAACTTACTTTATTGGCAATGATAAAGATGGTTATGTAATAGTTGGTGGAGCTCAGCCTTATCAAGTATTTGAACAAGCAATTAACCAATATTTATAATTTTTCATTATTTTTTAAGATGTTAACAAAAAACCTAAAGGAACTAGTCAGAGAAAAAGTTTTTCCAGCAGAGATAGGTGTTCCAGAAGATCTTTTAAATATAACAACTGATGAAATAGCATTAATTTTAAGAAGAAATATTAGACATAACCAGGTATATATTAGGGGTTTTTATGCAGAAAGCATGACAAGAATGGGTCTTCTTATACCAGTGTCAGGTTCAGAAGATAAATATGTATTTACAGAACTTGCAAGGCAATATCCTTAATAGACTCTAAATCTCTAAATCCACATTTAAATCTTCTAATATATTTGATTTCCCGCAAAAAGGGCACATTCCTTTATATTCATAATTTCTAGAAAATTTATACTTGCAAGCTGAACATTGATAATTATATCTTTTTAAGATTTCCCGCATTATTGGATCTTTCATTTGTTTTTCTGAATTTTGTGTTGCTGGTTGAATTTTTTGGACATTTCGAACTTGAACACTAACTTGTTGCTGCATTGTCTGCTTCTTTATGTTTAGGTTTGGATGCTGCAGAAAATAACAAGAAATACAAACCCATCCCTTTCCAGTTTTATCAGCCCTTAGATCATTTAAAGGAACTTTACCCTTGCATTTAGAACATGCAATTAAATTTATATTTATCATTAATATTAAATTAGTTTTTTGGATTTTTAAGCTTTTTTATGATAAAAAATAAAGATTTAAATAAGTTCAATCATCCTCATTAATATGGACAAATTAAGATTCGGAACTTCTGGAATTCCTTTAAGTTCTTCTAAAAAAGGAACAGCTGCCGGCATAAAAAAAGTCCGCGAATTAAATTTAGATGCAATGGAATTGGAATTTGTTAGGGCAATTTATATTAAAAAAGATAAGACGCCAGAGATAAAACAGGTGGCTGAAAAAGAAGATATTGTATTGACTTGCCACGCTCCTTATTTTATTAATCTGAATTCAGAGGATAAAAAAAAGTTTTATGCTAGCATTGGTTACATAAAAAACTCAGCAGCAATTACTTCTTTATGTGGCGGATATTCAGTTTGCTTTCATGCAGGTTATTACCAAAAACAAAATCCAAAAAAGGTTTACGACAAAATAAAGGAAGCAGTAAAGATAATTACAAAAGATGTTAAAGAATTTGATAAAAAAATATGGATAAGGCCTGAAACAACAGGAAAAATTGCTCAGTTTGGGACAATTCATGAAATTCTGGATCTAAGTGTTGAATTTGACAATGTTCTTCCTTGTATCGACTGGTCTCATCTGCATGCTTGGTCAAATGGAAAATATAATACAAAGGAGGAATTTACAGATGTTCTTACTTTAATGGAGTCTAAATTGGGAAGAAAAGCCTTGGATAATGTACATTTCCACTGCCAGGGTGTTGAGTATAGTGAAAGAGGAGAGAAATATCATACAAATTTGAAGGATTCAGATTTAAAATATCAGGAGCTTTTAAAAGTATGGAAAGATTTTAAATTAAAAGGCGTGGTAATAGCAGAAAGCCCGAATGTCGAAGATGACGCCCAGTTAATGAATAAATTTTATTGTAAGTAAAGTTTTTAAATCAGTTTTTGTTAAGATTTTTAAGTTTCTCGGTTTTTCCGTGAATGCTTTTTTAAATGGTTCAAATGACAATAAAAAAAGAAATTCAGCTTGACAGACCAAATTGTATTGGTTGTGCAGCTTGTGCAGCAATAGATCCAAAAACCTGGATAATGCATGAAGATGGCAAATCAGATATAATTAATGGTAAAAACATTGAAAACGGCTGGCAAAGAAAAGAAATAAAAGAAGATGAATTTAAGGATTCTATGGATTGTGCAGATGCCTGCCCTGTAAATGTTATTCACATCGTTGAAAAAGAAGTTGATGATTCTGGAAAAGTTGTTAATGAAAAGAAATTAAAGTGAAGCTCCCAATCGCAGCAAGCTGCGGGGCATCTAAGTTTTAAATACCCAAGATTTTTTGTTCATTGGGCCTGAATAAGTCTCGTTTTTTCTCGAGGCTTTTTCATAAAAAGGATCTTCCAAAGCGTTACTTCCTGTCCTTCCGACAGTAGCTTTTTCCGTGAACTCTTTTCGCAAAATGGTTCCAGTAGCTTTTTTTAATATTTTTAAAGCGGAATTATAATCTCTATTTACATGTAATCCACAATCACAATTGTAAACTACTCAGGTCTAAAGGCGCCTGAGCGTTGACGAACGGTGCTAGTTTTACTATTTAAGTAAAAATCTTATTCATAGAAATTTGGCGTCTTACTCTACATCTTCTTTGTCATCAGAACCAGATTTACTCTCTTTGCCAGATTTATCTTCATCTCCCTTCTCATCGTCTGAGTCTGGTTTGTCATCTTTA
>JAGWAC010000023.1 GCA_018302125.1 Candidatus Woesearchaeota archaeon
TTCCATTCAGTCATTACTATAGCTGGTTTGCTTTCATTATTGCCTACACTTTCTAAAAGAGCAACATCTATAGCTGTATTAAAAGAACCTTCTCTTTCTCCAGTATCAATTATTCGCCATTCCAAATTCATGATTTCCTCAGCTAAAATTTATCACCTTTTTAATTCCATTAATAATCCTCCCAATACTTGGAATATGGTAATCTTCTAATTTAGGTAAAGGAACAACAACATCAAAACCAGTAACTCTTTCAATAGGCGCTTCTAAACTAGTTAATACATTCTCATTTATCAAAGCACTGATTTCAGCACCAACCCCAAACATTTTTGGAGCTTCATGCACAATTAAAACTCTTCCAGTTTTTTTTACACTTTCAATAATAGTTTCCTCATCCAAAGGACTTAATGTTCTTAAATCAATAATTTCACAGCTTATGTCATTTATTTTATCGCAAGCTTCTTTTACCTTATGAATGATTGCGCCATAAGAAATTATTGTAATATCATTTCCTTTTTGTAAAATCTTGGCTTTTCCAATTGGGATTGTATATTCTTTTTCAGGAACTTCTTCTTTAATAGATCTGTAAATCTTCTTAGGTTCAAAAAATATAACAGGATCTTCATCCATGATTGCACTGGCTAACAATCCTTTGGCATCATAGGGAGTAGAAGGAATAACAACTTTCAATCCAGGAATATGACTAAATAAAACTTCAGGGCAGTCTGAATGATGTTCTAAAGCCCTGATTCCACCGCCATGTGGACATCTTATAACTAAAGGAACATTAAATCTTCCTCTTGATCTGTTTCTAATTCTTGCTAGATGAGTTATAATTTGGTCAAAAGCAGGCATAATAAAACCCTCAAATTGAATCTCACAAACAGGCCTTAATCCATAAACAGCCATTCCAATTGAAGTTCCAACAATTCCAGACTCGCACAAAGGGGTGTCAAAAACTCTTTTCTCCCCAAATATTTTCTGTAATCCATCTGTTACTCTAAACACCCCACCGTCTTTTCCAACATCTTCTCCTAAAATTATTACATTTTTGTCTCTCTTCATCTCCTGCTTTAATCCTAAATTTATTGCTTCAACTAAATTTAATTTAGCCATTTATTTCACTCAGCTCTTTTTTCTGCCTCTCAGTCATATTTTTATAAACAAATTTGAACATATCATCAACTTTAGGTTTAGGCATTGATTCTGCTTTTTTTACAGCGTCTTCAACATTTTTTGTCAATTTTGCAATCAATTTTGTTTCATATTTTCTTGTCCATAATTTTTTCTTTTTCATAAAATTCCATAATTTAACTATAGGATCTTTTTTCTTCCACTCTTCAACTTCTTTCACATCTCTATATTTTTTAGCATCATCAGAAGTTGTATGATCATTTATTCTATATGTATGACATTCAATTAAAGTAGGTCCTTTTCCTTTTCTTGCATTGTCTAAAGCATCTTTAGTTGCTTTATATACTGCTAAAATATCATTTCCATCAACTTGTATCCCATTAAAACCATAAGCAATTGCTTTTTGCGCTAAGGTCTCAGAAGCAGTTTGTTTTTCTCTAGGAACAGAAATTGCCCACTGGTTGTTCTGACAGATAAAAACAACAGGTGCTTTGTAAACTCCAGCCATATTCAATCCTTCATGAAAATCTCCCTCAGAAGTTGCACCATCTCCAAAATAAACTAGACTGCATATTTTATGCTTTTTTATTTTAGCAGCCATTGCAACACCTACAGCATGCAATATTTGAGTTCCAACAGGAATTGAAATTGGAAAATTATTTACATTTTTAGGGATATTCATTCCTCTTTCATCTCCACCCCAATACATAAATAATTCATTCATTGGTTGTCCTCTCAAAATTAAGGCGCCATTTTCTCTAAAGCTGGGAAATAACCAGTCTTCTTTTTTCAAAGCATAAGCACTTCCAATAATAGAAGCTTCTTGTCCATCCATAGAAGCATAAGTACCCAGTCTTCCTTGTCTCTGTAAATTTAATGCCTTTCTGTCGAAAATTCTTGTAAGAATCATTGCTTCGTATAATTTTTTTATATCTTTGTTGCTTAACTTGGGCATTAATTTTTTGTCATAATTTCCTTTAAGACCAAGAATTTCTAGTCTATTCACCTCAAATTTTTTTAAATTTTTAAACATTTTATTCTATCCAGTCTAGTAGTTCCTTATATTCAGGAGTTCCACAAATCCATTTTCCGTTTTTTTCATTAAAGAAAAAAGGCACCCCCCCACATTTACCATTGTCTAATTTTTCCAGAATAGCTGCATTTTTTGCATCATGCCATACTTCTAATGCAACTAATTTTACTTTCTTTTCTTTTTCCAGTCTAGCTACTAACGGCAGAGATTCAAGACAATGCACACATTCTTTTCCAGTAAAAAATAAAAGTCTTCCTTCTTTTTTAGCCATAAAATCACTAATGAAAAAGAATTATTAATATTATATAAATTTATCCAACTTATGTAAATTATTGATCATGTTGCTATTATGAGAAAAACATGGAATTTAATACCTAAAATCTTATCATGTGTGAAAACAATAGAATCTCGTTGGTATAAAACAAAATATCCCCCATGGAATAAAATACAAAAGAATGAAAAAATTTACTTTAAAGATTCAGGTTCTCCAGTTTCAATAAAAGCAGAAGTTGAAAAAGTATTGCAATTTGAAAATTTAATTGCAGAAAAAGTAAAAGAAATCTTAAATAACTATGGACAAAATGACGGAATAGAAGATAATGAACTTGAAAAATATTTTGATTTATTCAAGAATAAAAAATATTGTTTATTGATTTTCTTAAGAAATCCAGAGAAAATAAATCCATTCAACATAAGCAAAAAAGGGTTTGGTTTAATGGCTTCTTGGATTTATATTGAGGATATAAATAAAATTAAGTTTCAATAGAAATCTTTTCTCTTCTTCTTATTCTGACAAATCTCTCTCTACTGTTTCCCTTTTGTTTTGTAATAATTTTTGGTCTTACATTCATTTGAACTTCTTTTCTTTTATCATCAATTATGCTTCTTAAGCAGTTTTTAATTTCACCCAAAACTTTGTTGTCTAAATTAGTGCCCATATGATCTTTAGGAACTTGATAAATTAAGCTTGGCGAATAATTTCTTGCACATTCACTAAAAAGAAATTTTGCTGCCTCTTCGCCATTTGAGAGTTTATATAATCTGTCTATATTTAATCTTCCTGATAAAGTGGTTTGTAAACTGCCGACTCTTGGAGAATAGATTACTATCTTTCCTTTGTCTTTATACATGAAGTAATCTCTGTTTTGCATAAAATTTATTTAAAATATTTCTTTTTAAAGTTTCTCTTGATAAAAAATAATTTAGAATATGGCTATTTCACTTAAAGAAGATTTATATATCTTTAACAAGTAAAAAAAGAGTGGCTCAAAAAAAGAGTGAACTCTTTATAAAATTAAATTCTATCTTTTACTGCGCCATAAATTAATGGCAAGGCAATTGTAACATCACATATCACATCAACAAAATCAGCTTCTTTCTTCATTTTTCCCCAGGAAATTCCTTCTTTTAATGGAGCCCCAGAACTTCCTCCAGGTTCAGCCCTATCCATTGTTATTTGAATTCCAAAATCAGCTTTATTAGGAACAACTTGCAAAGCTTGCTGAATATAATTTTTTGGAACTCCCCCGCCCAAATAAACAACGCCGTTTTTTTTAGATGTCCATGCAATTTCTATGATATCTTTTAAATCATCAAAAGCTTTTACATCCATCTCTTTTCCTTGAACAAGTCTTCCCCAGATAATTAATCCAATTCCAGAATCAGCTAAACTAGGACAAAATATCGGGATATTGTTTTTAAAACATGCATTTAATATTGTTCCTTCAGGGCTTAACTCCCCTAATCTGCTCAGAAATTCTCTTATATTTTTGCATTTGCTTAAAACAGAATAATGTTTGTCAAAAAAATCTTCTAAATCTTCATAAACCTCATTTTTCATATAGCTGTTATACATCCTGTAAATTCCTTTTTTGTTTAATTCAGCATCATCAACATTGCTTTCTCCCTGGTAATGCTTGTGCCCCAATCCTTCAATTAAATCATGGGTTAAATTAGCTCCTGTTGTAACAAAAACATCAATTAGTTTATTTTTAATAATGTCAATAATTATATTCCTCATACCGCCAGGAACCATTGCTCCAGCCATCCCTAAATATATTTTGCAGTCTTTGTCTTTTATCATTTTCTCAAGAACATTAGCTGCTTTAGCAATAGCGCCAGCACCCATTACTCCGGAATTTTCCATTTGTTTGACTAATTCATTTACAGAAATTCCTTTTTTAATTTCAATATGTTTTATAGCTTTCATTTTAGAATTAAAATAAATACTCTGATTCAGAACCAATTACTTCTTCAATTAATTCCTGAATTTTATTTTCTTGTATTTTGTAATTTTTTCCTTCCATTGTTAAAATTCCTCTGTCAACAAACCTCTTAATTATTCTTGGGTTGTTCACTATTTCTTCTAATTTCTTTGCATCAATTTTTTCTTTTCCATTATCAAATTTGCTAAATAATCTTCCAACTTCTTTTATTTCTTTTTCCTTAAAAAATTCTCCACTATAGACCATCAATATTTCAATATGGGAGTAATCCATAATTTAAAATCTAAAATATCAATTTATAAAAGTTACTACTTTCAGGTGTTTTAATATGATTTATATACTCTTTGATTATTTTTTAATTATGATATTGAAGAAAATCGGGGTATTGTCATTAGCAAAAGTTTATAGTGCTTTAATGGCCCTAATGGGTTTGATTTTCGGGTTGTTTTTTACATTAATTAATTTTAGTCTGCCAACACTTTCAGAAATGCCTGGACCATATAATTTAATTGGAGTATGGGCAATAATATTTTTACCTATTTTTTATGGCATTCTTGGTTTTGTTGCAGGCGGGACAACAGCTTGGATTTATAATTTGGTTGCCAAATATATTGGTGGGCTTGAATTAGATTTTGATAAAAACTAATTTTTGATTTGAAAAAACTACATTTCTTCAATAGTTTCTATACCTAACAAATATAATCCTTTAGAAATGGTTTTCTTAAAAGCTTTAACTATGCATAAAAGGAATTCTTCTTTTTCAGATCCAATAACTTGGTAATTATGGTAAAATTCATTAAATGACTGTGCCAAATCAAAAAGATAATTTGATATTAAATAGGGATTCATATGTTCTCCAGCTTTAGTTAATATTTCATTAAAATTAGATATTTTCTTAATCAGTAAAAATTCTTTCTCAATAATTTCTTTCTTTGGGATTTTTGCTTTCTTTTTAGATTTCTTCAAAATTGAATTGGCTCTTACATAAGAATAAAGTAAATAAGGCCCAGTGTCACCATCAAAAGAAACTGACTTTTCTTGATCAAACACAATGGCTTTTTTCATGTCTTGTGACAGCATTGAATATTTAATTGCAGCCATGGATATTTTCTTTGCTCTTTTTTCTAATTCTTTTTCATTAATCTTTTCCCACTTTTTTCTAATTTCTTTTTTTGCGTATTCTATCATTTCATTGACAGTATTGTCATAAAGAATGACTTTTCCTTCTCTTGATGACATTTTGCCTGTTGGCAAAATAACTAGTTCATATGAAAGATGCCTCTCTTTTTCAGCTAACTTCTTATTAAATAATTCAATTGTTTTGAATAATTGTTTAAAATGAAGATTTTGTTCACTGCCAACAATATGCAGTATTAAATCAGGTTTGTACTCTTTTTCTTGCAGTTCAGCTAGGGCAAGATCCTTTGTTGAGTACAAAGCAGTTTCGTCGCTCTTTAAAATTAAGTATATTCCAAGCCCGTATTTCTCCAAATCTATTATTACTGCTCCTTGATCTAATTTAGCATAGTTTTCCTTCAGAAGATTTTTGGCAATTTTTATTCCATCTTTTTCAACCTCACTTTCAAAATAAAACCTGTTAAACCTGACATTAAAATCGGGATAAACTGTTTTTTCAAAATAATCTATGCTCCATTTTCTTGATTCTTTCCATATTTTAACTAATTTCTTGTCGCCAGCATATAATTTTTGGTTTATTAGATTGATTTCTTCTGCTATTTTTTCATCTTTAGCTAAATTGCTTGCAGCAGCATAAACTAAACCCAGCCATTTTCCTTTATTTTCTTTGGGTTCTTTTAATCCAATTTTGTTTAAATTTAATAATCCATAAATTGTTTTTGCAACATGCATACCTATGTCGCCCTGAAAATTGGCCCTGATTACTTTATTTCCATTTTCTTCCAAAATTCTGCAAATTGATTCTCCTAAACAAATATTTCTTGTATGTCCAATATGGAATGCTTTGTGAGTATTGGCATGGCAGTATTCTACTAAGATTTTCTTTCCCTTCTTCTGCTTTTTTTCTTTTAATGCTTCTTTCAGGCTGTTTTCAGAAAACAATTTTTTGTCTATAAAAAAATTCAAGTAAGGTCCTTTAGCTTCAACTTTCTCTAAAAATTGGGCTTTGATTTTTTTGCTTAATTCTAAAGCAATCTCGTTCGGATTTTTTTTAAAGATTCTGGCTAAAGAAAAACAAGGAAAAGCATAGTCTCCTAAATTAAATTCAGGGGGAATCTCTAAATTTATTTCTTCTTTTACTTCTTTTTTTAAAAGTTTAATTATTTCTTCCTTAAAATCCATAATTTAAAATTAATAAATTGATATTTAAATTTATTCTCATATCATCAAAGCCCACTTAATAGGAACATTTAAAAACTAGGATTTTGGCGAAATAAATATGTTAAAGCTAAAATTAAGGAGAAAGAAGAAAGCAACCTGGCTTAAAGATAAAGAAACTGGGAAAAAATTCAAGAAATCAGATTTTAATTTAAAAATAATTGGTAAAAGCCAGGATAAAAATAGATCTAATAACCCTCTTTATTTTATGACTTTTCAATTTGTTGATCTTGTCCAGCCATATCTTAGGAATGATGCTGAATCTGGAGATGAAAAAGAAATTTATCCTTTATTTAGCAGAATTGTTTCTAAAAATATATTTTCTAGGTTGTCTATAGGTGATCCTGCTACAGCTTCATTATATATGTCCCATAGAGGTAGAAATTGGTATTTTTCTTTTTCTAGTTTGAAAAATATGAGGGATTACAAAAGAGGAATAGAACTAAAATTATAATTTATAAATACTGAATTCTATATTTTTAATATGGTTGCCAGAGATTGGAGACAAGTAAAAAGAAAATACTGGAATGTAGTTGATGAAATATTAAGAAAATCAGATATAATCTTAAATATTTTAGATTCTAGATTTTATAATGAAACAAGGAACAAAAAAATTGAGGAAAAAATAAGAGCCTATAGAAAAAAGTTTATTTTCATTCTAAACAAATCTGATTTAGTTTCAATGAATAAATTACAGAAAGCTTTTAATGAATTAAGTAAATTTGCAAAAGTTGTTCCAGTGTCATGCAGGGAAAGACGCGGTAAAATAAGATTAATAAAAGCAATAACTCATTCAGTGAAAAAAAGACCGATGACAATAGGCGTTGTTGGTTATCCAAATACTGGGAAATCTTCAGTAATAAATTATTTAACAGGAAAAAAAGCAGCGCGAACAAGCCCAGTTGCAGGATTGACTAGGGGGGTGCAATGGATAAAATTAAGTAAAAATTTTAAATTAATAGATACTCCTGGTGTAATTCCTTTGGACGAAAAAGAAGAAGCAGATTTGGCAATTAAATCAACATTAACTTCGATTCAAGATCCTGAAATAGTTGCTATAAAAATTCTCTCTTTAATATTGGCTAAAAATAAAAAGATATTGGAAAAAAAATATTCAATAAAACCAAAACAAAAACCAGAAGAAATTTTAGAACAAATAGCAGAAGCCAAAAAGAAATTAAAGAAACATGGAGAACTAGATACAGAAACTACATCAAGGTTAATTATAAATGATTGGCAAAAAGGCAAATTAAAATATTAAGAAGAATGTTGCACAGAGCCTAAAAACCATAAAAATAAAAAAAATTATTTAATTCTTGCAACTACTTTATTTAATGTTTCCATGTCTTTCCATGTAGAGTTAAACATAGTCTCTAAAGCAGTTGTAAAATAAGGGGTGTTTACCCATATACCCAAGTCATAACTTGGATGAACTTCTTCATCATCTAAAGCCATGAACATAAGTTCTTTTGCATCAACCAAAACAAATCTTGCTTTTATTCCGTCATTGTTTCTTATTTCTGCTATTTTGGAAATTTCCTGAACTGCATTTAAATTTTCTTTTGTGATTGGGACTGCAATTCTGATGCTGACTCCCTTCTTTGCTAATTTTTCTAGTTCTGGTTTTAGCGCCTCTATTTTTCTAATTACTCCTTTAGATGTTGTCATAAAAGTGATGCTCTTCTTTGCATTCTTTATCATTGTCTCTAAATGAGTATACAAGTTGTGTCTTCCTCTTATTGCTCCAGATAAATCAGTTGCTTCAACAAATTCAATTCCTTGCTTGAACAATAAATTAAGTTCATTAAGAACATCTCCATCTCTTAATTCTTCTAATTTCTTTACTTTGATCTCAGATTCTTGTTTTACTAATTTCTTTACTCTATGAACAACTTCCTGAGGTTCAACAGCCAAATATTTTATTGGCTTTCCTAATTTCATAACAACAAATCCTTTTTTTTCTAAACTTTCCAAAACATCATATGATCTTGATCTAGGAACATTACCAATATCACTTAATTCACCTGCTGTGGAAACACCACGAGAAAGAAGAGCCGTCCAAATCCTGACTTCATAAAGATTGAGCCCAAAATATTGTCTTAATTTACTTAAAAAATCATCTTTGACAATCATTATAAAACCCTCCCAGGTTATCACCCTCTTTTTTTGAATTTTAACTACTAATTTAGTATATCACCCTTTATTCACTAAACTATACAATTACTAATAAATTGTAACCACAACTACTATATAAAGATTATTATGATAAAAAAATATTTTTTATTCGGAAAAAAAGAATTTTTTTTCCTAAATTATTTTTTTTCCTCTTTGATAATTGTATATTTTCTCTACATCTTTAATAGAATTTATTTCATTTAATGGCTTGTCTGTCCTTAGCTGTAATACTCTTGGAAATCTTAATGAATATCCTGAACTGCTTGTTGTACTTTTTTGTATTTCTTCATAACCAACCTCAATTATTATCTTTGGCTTTACAAAAACTTGCCTCCTTTCTTCTTTTATAATTAAAGGTTTTAATAATTTTGTCATCTTTTCATAAGTTAATCCATCACCTTTTTCTTTTAACCCTGTGCTTACATCACCAATTGTCAAAAATTTGTCATGATCTTTGCATGCTACAGTAAAACTAGTCAGCCATCCTGCTCTTTTTCCCTCACCATAAAAACATTTTGTAATTACTAAATCTAAAGGCTCAAGAACATTTTTTAATTTGCACCACCCATTTACATATCTTCCGGGAGTATAAATTGAATTAATATTTTTCAGCATTAATCCTTCGTTTCCAGCTTTCAAAGATTCCTTAAAAAAATCAGAAATTTCATTAACCTTGTCGCTTACTAATTTTTTAGTCAGTACAACTTCTCCTTTCTTCTCCTTTACATTTTTTTCTAAAATTTTTCTTCTTTCAATCAAGGGAAGATTCATTAAACTTTTTTCATCAAAATAAAGAACATCAAAAATATTTAATTCAACAGGAAATTCCTTTGCCATTTGTTCAATGTCATATTTTCTTTTTATTCTCTGGGAGATATTTTGGAAAGGCAAGTAATTTCCAGTTTTTTTATTCAGACCTACAGCTTCGCAGTCAATAATAAATTTCTCTCCCCTAACATATTTTTTAACAAATTCCACAACATCTGGAAATTGCTTTGTCACTTCTTCCATTCTTCTTGTAAATAATCTTATTTCATCTTTGTTTCTGTGTACTTGAATCCTAAAGCCATCCATTTTATATTCTGCCTGTATTTTTTCTCCTAAAGCCTTAAATCCTTCTTCAGCATCAGAAATCAGAACAGATAACATTAATTTGGCTGGTCTTCCAGGTTTAATTTCAATTTCTTTTAATTTATTTCGTTTGGCTAATTTGGCAACTTCCCCATAATCAACAGTTATATTAAAAGCTTCTTCAACTTCTTTAGTATCTTGTTCAAACGCCTTGCTTATAGCATCTCTGATTATTCCTTCCTTTACTCCAACTCTTAAATCTTCTAAAATTGTCCTTACAATATATCTTGCTTCTTTTTCATTGGAGTTGCTTAATAATTCAGCCACTAACTGGACTTTCTTATTTACTGTCCCTTTGCCCACTAATTCTGCTAATTTTCTTATAGTATCAAAAACCTTTTTTGTATCTAGTTTCCTTGTTAATAATGTAGTCTGTTTTTTCCTGCCAATTAATTCCTCAACAACAATGCCTAAGTCACCTTTTTTCTTCCATAATTTTTCAACATCTTCTGCATTTACACCAGTTACAGAACTTATTGCCTTTAATATTAATCTTGAGCTAAACCCGATGTTTCTTGAATCCCACTCTGGAAAAACAGTTCCCTGAACTAAGTATACTATTAAATCTAATTCATCTAAATTGCATTCCTTAAATAATTTGGCAAGAATATCAGTTTTTTCAAGCTTTTTAGTTGTCCCTTCTAATTTTTCATAATATTTAACAAGCTCATTATAGTTCATACAAAAAGATTATAAATTTAAATAATTTAAAGTTATCTAATGAATTTGGATGAAGTAATAAAAAAAAGAGCTAGTATAAGAAAATATCTTGAAAAACCAGTAACTCTTGACAAAATTGCTTTGTTATTAGAAGCTGCAAGAACAGCTCCTAATTCTGGAAATCTGCAGGATTTCAGGTTTGTTGTTATAAATAATAAAGCCATTAAAAATCAGATTACTGAGACATCATTAAGGCAGTTCTGGATGAATTCTGCTCCTGTGTTTATTGTTGTTTGTTCAGATCTGAACAAGTTAGAAACTTATTATAAAGAGAGGTCAAAAGAATACGGATTGCAAAATGCCTCTGCTGCAGCAATGTTGATCTCATTAAAAGCAGTTGATTTAGGTTTAAGTACTTGTTGGGTAAATGTTTTTGATAAAAATGCAATATCAAGAATCTTAAGGTTAAAAGATAAAGTAATTCCCCACATAGTATTAACATTAGGATATGAAGAAAATAATCAATCCAAGAAAAAATTCTCCAAAATACCTTTAAGCAAGATAACTTTTTTCAATAGTTACGGAACTAATATAATAAATGTTAAGGTTTGGGCTAAAGAAAAATATTTGGATAAAATAAAAAAATTATTTACTAAAAAATAATTTAATTTTTATCAAAATACAATGGACTAGCAAAGCCTTCTTTTGGTTTCTTCTCTAATTTTATAAAAACTTTCTTCTCTTGCTTTCCAACTACTATTTGGTTCACATAATCAATGTAATTTTCTTTTACTAGTTTTATTGTATGCACCCCATCACTTAAATCAGAAATTAATTTGGGTGTAATTCCTTTATGAACTCCATCAATAAAAACTTCGGCATTAACAGGATCAGATTCAAAATAAATTCTTCCAAAGCTTGATTCTAATTCAAAAAATACATCTTTTCTCTGATCTTTTTCTATATCAACATATTCATTTAAATCATAATAACCTGCTTTTTTTAAAGTAATATCATAAGTTCCCGGAATTGTAGATATTGTAATTGGTGTTTTTCCAACATAGTTTCCCCCTAAAAAGACATCAGCATTATTTGGATCTGATAAAACTATTAATTCAACGTCTGTTTTTTCTTCTACAATATGAAATTTTCCAGTAATAATTATCTTATTGCTTAAAAAACCCGCACCTAAAATTAAAAGAATCATTAAAAATAATTTAAATTCCTTACTCAAATTATCACCTCTCCTAACTAAAACTAAATTTGTTTTTTATAAATACTTTTTGGTATTTATAATACTACTTTATAATAGTAAGTGTAAAAAGATTTATAAACTTAAAATTTACCTAATTTAGAATGTCAAATTACAAATTATCAAAAGATGAATTAGAATATCTAAATAATTATAGGAATAAAGATGGTTCACCATTAACAGAAGCTCAAAGAGAAGCTATGATAGATATTATGACTATGATAGATATTATGACTAGAGAAAGATTCTTGGGAATAGAAGGAAGAAAACTTCCTAAATTAGGGCAAGAAAAACCTAAACCAATAAAAAAACCGATAGCTGAAGAAGCTATTTATCAGGGAAGAAAACTAGGTTTTCAAGTTGATACAGAAGTTCCTATAGAAACCCAGCCAGATTTATCTTCATATAATCCTGAACAAGTATTTATTTTCAAATATGATGATTTTGGAAGAGCATTAATAGCAAAAGTTAATGAAAGATTTAGAAATACAAAAGCGCAAATTCCAACTAATTTAAGACCTAATGAAGAAGTTCCGAATATGCATATTTTAAAAAGATCAGCTTTGGTAACAGTAATATCAGAAAATCCAGAATTAAGAAATTTAAATGTATATCCAGTTTCCCCATTAGAATCAGAATTATTATTACAAGGAAAAAGACTGCCAAAACCAGCAGGAGATTTTTGGGAAGATTTAGGTTATTTATTATACGATCATTCAGAAAAAGGAATAAATCCAAAAGAAGCTAAAGCATTATATAAAAGTATAAAAGAACACAAACA